>DAOUQR010000224.1 GCA_030625525.1 Pseudomonadota bacterium
GTGAGTAGTCCGTCGCTATTTTTAAAGCATTATGTGGCATAGTGAAAAAAGCGGTAAGTTCACCGCGAGGATTAAACAACATAATCGCACCACTATGCTCAATGTTATAATTGTTATTTGTTTTTGTATCCGTCGCACTCACTCGCATATAAACAATACCCAGCTCTTTGGTGAATTTTTCAATTTGAGCCTTTGAACCCGTTGCACCATAAAATGAGGGATTAAAGTTTTTTACATACGTATTTAATCGTTTAACTGTGTCACGTTCTGGATCAATCGTCACCATCATCACTTGTGGAGTCGCTTTAACGTGAAGACTCTTTAATTTTATAACCATGTTATTCAGTTCATTCATGATCGTAGGGCAAATATATGGGCAGTGAGTAAAACCAAAAAACATCATTGTCCAATGACCTTGCATACTTTCTGTCGTGAAAGGTTCACCCAAATCGTCAGTCAGTTTAAATGCATTCAGTGGACGAGGAGCGGCAAGGAACGTGGCATCGATATTCTTGAGTAATTCATTTGCCACACATTGTGCACGCCACTGCTGAAAAATCATACCCGCTGAAATAGCGATGATAGCAATAACGACGATAGCTAATCCCTGTTGGTAAATACGACCCTGTGATCGCTCAACCATGATGCTACTCTCCTTGTCCTGGCTAAAAACTCAAATAATGAGCCACTAATAAAAATACAAACAGCCACATTAAATAATAAATTGAAAATTTAAAAGTTTGCAACGCAGCGCCACAGTATACCCAGCTACTCATGCCGATGACAAATGGTAAAAGGCTGATACAGCAATTCTCAATTTGCGTAGCTTCTTCATAAAGCAGGAAATTTGGAGTGGCTGTCATCCTGTGGCTGATAGCCAGATGTCGCTCTTTTTAAAAACAACGTGTACATGCAATTGCCGTGATGCTTACTATATTATTCAGTCTAGGCAGCGGTTTATAGCCAATAAACAAAGATAAATAAGAATAAGAATAAGAATAACCAGACCACACCCACAAAATGCCAGTACCAGCTCACGGCTTCAAAGGCAAAGTGGTTGTGTTCTGAGAAATGTCCACGTATTGAACGAATCAAGATAACGATCAACATGATAGTCCCGATTGTTACATGTGCACCTTGAAAACCGGTCAGCATAAAAAACGTTGTACCATAGATGCCAGCGTTAAGTGTTAAGCCGAGCCGGGTATATGCTTCATGATACTCGTAGGCTTGTGCGCATAAGAAGGTGATCCCGAGTAACACTGTTAGTGTGAGGCCGATGATCAAGCCTTTACGATTGCCACGCCTTAATGCCCAATGTGCCCAGGTAACCGTCACGCCACTGGTCAATAACACGAGTGTATTAAGCGTCGCCAAACCCCAAGTGGCCTTAAAATTAGGCCATAATAAAATATGCGTCATGGGATGCATTTCACCGCCCAATAGCGGTACTGACCAAAAGCGTGTAAAAAATAACGCGCCGAAAAAAGCACCAAAGAAACACACTTCGGAAAAAATAAACCAGCCCATCGACCAGCGAAAGGCCCGATCAACTTGGTGATCATATAAACCTGCTTGGTTTTCTCTGATCACAGTTCCAAACCAACCAAACATCATAAAAACTAAGATACTTGCCCCGGTGAAAAAGATATAAGGACCATACCATTTTAAATGAATCCAATTCGCCGCGCCGACTAAGGTCGTAAACAACCCGAAGGATGCAACCAATGGCCAATAACTCGGTTTAGGCAGGTAATAACCACTGTGATGTTCTGACATGTTTTCTTCCTCGTAAAAATCAATCGTTAAGTTAACTGATACGTCCTGCACCTTAAATAAAGTATATGATTGGGATGGCTTGCACCGTCATCTTCTTCGCTGAATCATTTTCTGCAAAGTAAGCCACACAATACTTATCGACTGATTGTATTTAAGATAAGATTATTCATACCTTTCTTTGCAATTATAGTTTCCCGCGTATTATTATTTTTAGCCAGTGCGGATTGTAACCACTTTGGCAAAAAAGACAAATAGTTAGCACGGTACAAAAAATTATTCATGATATGATTCAATCTATCATGTTTACAAGGATGAATATGCTATCCATCATCGCTGCTCTGTCTGACAATTATGTGATTGGAAGTAACCATGAACTACCCTGGCATCTACCCAAAGATTTCCAGCGCTTGAAAGAAATCACCATCGGAAAAACGATTATCATGGGACGTGCAACGTACGAGTCCATCGGAAAACCACTACCAAAACGTCGTAACATTATTATTACCCGACAAACAGGCTATCAAGTTGATGGGGCGGAAGTGGTTCATTCGTTAAAAGAAGCATTAACACTTGTTAAGGATGAAGACGAGGCGATCATCTTCGGAGGTGCCCAAATTTACAAACTGGCATTTGCTTATTGTGATCGCATGTATTTAACCATTGTTCACACAAACATGGACGGTGATGCACATTTTCCCCGATGGTCAGAGCAGGAGTGGCACGCCGTATCAAGTGAGCATCACGCAGCGGATGAAAAACATGCGTTTTCATTTAGCTTCTATGTATACGAACGCACTTAATACGATTTTACAATCACCCTTGTACCCGTTCTTAAAAAGTTGCGATGCAACCAAGCTGCCGCAGATGGGCGCACGCGAATGCAACCGTGGCTGGCATTATAGTTGGGCACATTTGGCGAACCGTGGATAGCATATCCCCTGTAAAAAAACGTACAATAGGGCATAGGCGCTCCGCCGCGACCCAACGGGTATTTGCTCGATTTACAACCCGCATGACCTTTTGAATACACTCGAAAGTGTCCAACCGGTGTTCGACAACGCCGCCTAACATCTCGACAGATCGTTCTTTTTCCGCCAGACGCTCGGCCCGTTTTAATAATGCGACCATTTTCCCAGGCTTCCCATTTCAAACGACGCGGATCAAAAACGAACTTTCGATTCGAGGCAAGCTGCGGTTTATCTGCCACCGTCGGTTTGGATTCAAGCGCTAAAAAATCAGCAACAGGCTCTCGGTCCAATTGCTGGTATTCCAACACCTGCTGACCTGACAAGACAGGGCGATCCCATAGTTGAGGTGTTTGGGCGTAGGTGGATCCTATGACAAGGACGCTCAGTATGGTT
>DAOUQR010000288.1 GCA_030625525.1 Pseudomonadota bacterium
CTGGGATTTTTACCATTGGTGGAGGTAGACAGATCGGTAAAACGACCCTGCTGAAACAGTGGGTAGTCTTGTTGCTTGAAAAAGGGATCCCTGCGGAGTCTATTGTATTTTATACCGGTGAACTGATCGATGATCACCATGCCTTGGTTGAACTGATCCAAGAATTTACCCTCAATAGAAAATCTAATCAATTTCTTTATATTATTCTTGACGAAATTACCTATATCAAAGATTGGGATAAAGGCATTAAATTTGCTGCAGACGCCGGTTTTTTACATAATTGTGTGCTTGTATTAACGGGTTCTGATCTAACGCTCATGCAATCTGCCAGAATGACATTCCCTGGTCGACGAGGTAAAGCTGATAAAGTAGATTTTCATATTTATTCACTATCATTTAAAGAGACGTTGAAGTTGAAAAATACTATTTCTGACTTCGATCGTTTGTTAACTGAAGCACACCAAGTCGACAATGAAACACTTAACTTATTGTATGATGAGTTCGATAATTATTTAAAACATGGTGGGTATCTTACAGCGATTAATGATATCGCTAGAGACAATAAAATTTTACCTGCGACATTAAAAGTCTACTCAGATTGGGTTAGAGGGGATATGCTCAAGCGTGGTAAACAAGAGTCTTTCTTAAAAGAAATATTGCTGGCAATAATCAAACGATATAATAAACAAATTACTTGGCATAATATCTCCGATGCTACTTCAATCGATAGCCATAAAACAGTTGCGGATTACTGTGATTTGTTGGCGACCATGGATGCTTTATTTATTCAGAGTGCTTTGATTGAGGATAAATTGGTTGGAGCACCTAAAAAAGCACGTAAACTCACATTCACTGATCCGTTTATTTATCACGCTATTAATCATTGGCTGGACCCGGCTGATGATCCATATATGCGGATTGAGCAAGACATTCATGATGCAAGTATCAGTGCTGATCTGGTTGAGGCTATTGTAAGCAATCAATTTCGACGTTATTACCCGACTTATTACATTAAAGCGGAAGGTGAAATCGACGTTGCGTATGTGAATAAAAATAAATTTTGGCCCATTGAAGTTAAGTGGCGCAATCAAATTCGATCTAAAGATATTAAACAAATTTCCAAATATAAAAATGCGAAGATTTATTCTAAAACTTATCAGTTTGGTGAGATAAACGGTGTCCCGATTGAGCCATTACCTTTAGCTCTTATTAGGGACGATTTGGAGGCTCTATGAAGAATTGAGTGGATAAGCATCTTTTGGAATATTGATGATGTTACTTTGCGCCCCCAATTCTGAATGCGGCCTAAAATTTGGCCTTGAATTTCCTGTGTCACAACATCCGTAACCCCATAACTTCTCTGACCTGAGCTAAAGTGTTTGCCGCGGTTTCTCGTGCTTTTTCACTGCTTGCGATCAAACTATCCATTAGACTCGCTTTATCTTTTTCAAGTTCACGACGAATTTTTTGTATTGGTTCAAGGTGCTCAATCAGTATCGAGGACAAACGTTGTTTAAGTTTGCTGTCACCTAAACCGCCTTTTTGATAGTGTTTTTTTAACTCGTCTAACTCCGCGGTATTTTCATCAAAGATATCTAAATATTCAAATACGACATTGCCGTCTGTTTTTCCTGGGTCACTAATATGTAAGTGATTGGGATCGGTATACATTTGTTTAACTTTTTTTTGTATTAATTCAGGCGAGTCTTTTAAAAAAATAGCATTGTTGAGTGATTTACTCATTTTTTGTTTGCCATGAATGCCGGATAGACGAGGGCATTCGCCAAACAGACATTCGGCAGTGACTAAAACATCGGTTTTATATAAGCGATTAAATGTTTTCACGATTTCATTCGTCTGTTCGATCATCGGTTTTTGATCGGCACCCACGGGGACTACATCAGCTTTGAAAGCGGTGATATCGGCGGCTTGACTGATGGGGTAGCAATAAAATCCCACGGGCGTATTTCGCTGAAAATTTCGTGATTGTATTTCAGATTTTACAGTTGGATTTCTTTCTAGCCTTGCCAGCGTGACTAAATTTAAATAGTGAAACGTTAGCTCTGTTAATTCAGGAACTAATGATTGTAAAAATATGGTTGATTGCTTGGGATCAATTCCAACAGATAAATAATCAAGTGCAACCTCAATGATATTGTCATTAATTTTTTGACTATTCCCTACATTGTCGGTTAATGCTTGTAAATCAGCGACCATAACAAACTGTTGGTGTTTTTGTTGAAGTTTGACTCGCTTTTTTAGTGATCCAATATAATGCCCTAAGTGCAGAGGGCCGGTTGGGCGATCGCCGGTTAAAATGGTAGACATATGCAATACTCTCTTAAAAGTTGTGGAATGTG
>DAOUQR010000182.1 GCA_030625525.1 Pseudomonadota bacterium
AAGTAACTCGAGCCATGTCTCAAAATGCATTTTTGTGAGGTGAGGCTCATCTAAATAACGACCTAATTGGTATAATACGCGGTGCATTTGAGCTTGTTTATTGCCTTTTTCAACACCTTCCAGTTTAATCAGTGCACGTGAACCCAGTGTGTGCTCAACCAATTCTGTTTTCCCGATTCTTCTTCTTCCGTAAATAATAAAGATGTTTGCTTCATGGCTATTCGCTGCATCCGTGATTTGCTTTTGTTCGAATTCTCGTCCAATAAAGTGTGTTGGCATCGCTGAAATAAACTCAAAGTAAAATAGATAGACTTAGTTTAGGGCCAATTAGGGAGTTAATCAAGCCTAATTGGCCCGATTTAATATTAAAAACGAGGCCAATTAGGGCCATTTAAACGCCTAACCGGCCCCATCATATATTGCTTGACCTAACTAATCTTTCAAGCTCATGTATCATATACAGTGGTATTGATAACACGCGATTTTGTAGTGAAAATTGGTGTTGTGAGATCCGGATCCCAAGTGCTAATTTTTTCTCATTAAGAAAAACCTGTAGTGATTTCAAGCGCCCAGTTTTACCTGCTTTTACCTCCACAGGGTGGATCGTAGAACCGAAATTAATGACATAATCAACTTCAGCTTGGCTACCCAGTTTTTCTCGTTTCCAATAAAACAAATGTGATTCTTGGTAACTCTTGGCGTAAGCTAGTAGTTCTTGGCCAACAAATTGTTCAGCATAAGCACCTTGATTGAGTAAAATTAAATGTTCCTGCAGCAGCGTTTCAATGTCTAAACCCGTCGCATATTTTGCTAGGCCCAGATCTAAAAATAATAGTTTAAATTTTTTCTCATTCATTCCGACTTGAAACGGTAGGCCACTTGCAGAGCTGTGATAGACCGGATTTATGATATTTGCCTTGATTAGAGCTTCTAATGATGGCTTCTTCGATACTTGAGTTGAGTTCAACTTGAGCTAAATATTCAACAAGCTTGTGATCGTTGCAGGCGAGCAAAAATTCTCGAAATGAGCATAGCTTCATATAGAGTGACTGTACGCGTCCAAGCATAATTTACAAGAAAGGATCGTTGATCACTCATGAATTTGTAAAAAAGGAACCGCTAAGCGCACTTCTGTTGGCGAGAAAATGGTCAGATCCCAATGACTCAATTAGAGAAACGGTCAAGCCTTCACAACAGCCAACTTTTAGTTATCCTAATTAAACCCTCAATCCAGCCCAAGTTTTTTCAAGCGGTAACGCAGTGCGCGTAAGGTTAGGCCCAGCTCTTTGGCTGCTGCTGTGCGATTCCATTTGTGTTTATCTAGCATGGATTGGATCGCTTGTTTTTCTTGTGAGTTGAGGTAATCATTTAATTGCACCGATGCGACACCGGTTGATTTCGTTTGGGGCTGCGGTTTTTGTGATGTGCTATTGGGTAGGCCTAAGTCATTAGCGTCAAGGTGATCACCTTGGCTTAAGGTTAATGCGCGTTCTAATATATTTTCTAGCTCACGTACGTTCCCGGGATAGTCGTAACGCTTGAGTGCATCCATTGCATCGGAGGTTAGCTTTAATTGATTCACGTTATTGCGTTTTGATAATCTAGCTAGCAAATGTTCTGCAATAAGGGGGATATCGCTGATGCGATCAGCGAGTGACGGCACGCCTAATTCAATAACGTTAATGCGATAAAATAAATCTTGGCGAAATTTTCCTTCTTCGATTAAGTCGGTTAAATCTTTGTGGCTGGCACTTAAAATTCTTACATCGACCGGAATTTCACGCGACTCTCCGATCGGTTTCACCGCTTTTTCTTGAATAGCACGTAAGAGTTTCACTTGCATATGTAAAGGTAAATCAGCGACTTCATCTAAAAATAATGTCCCACCTTGAGCCGCTTGGAAGAGGCCTTTTTTATCTTGCAAAGCGCCGGTAAAACTTCCTTTTTTATGACCGAAGAATTCACTTTCCATTAAATCGGCCGGGATGGCACCACAGTTAATTGGAATAAACGGTTTATCCGAACGCCCGCCCTGCTCATGGATCAAATGTGCAACGAGTTCTTTACCACAGCCCGATGGTCCGGTGATAAATACCGGCGCTTGATTGCGTGCGATTTTATTTATCTTTTGATTTAAATCAATAATGCTTGGCGATTTTCCAATCAATTTTAATGTGGATGTTTTTGTAAGGAATGATTTTTTATTCGCTAACTGCAATGCAGTTTTAACTAAATCACGTAACATGTCTAAATTAATGGGCTTAGACACATAATCAAATGCGCCAGCTTTTAATGTATTGACGGCACCATCGACATTACCATAAGCCGTGATCACCGCGACGGGCAAATCGGGATTGTTCTGTTGAATAAACTCAACCAATTC
This sequence comes from Pseudomonadota bacterium, assembly GCA_030625525.1. Taxonomy (GTDB): domain Bacteria; phylum Pseudomonadota; class Gammaproteobacteria; order DAOUQR01; family DAOUQR01; genus DAOUQR01. Next base: position 2,384 of record DAOUQR010000182.1, read on the forward strand.
AAGGCCATCACCATCCGGTAAATTCATGTCAGCTAGGCAAAGAAAAAACGTATGTTCCCTCAAACATTTTTTTGCTTCAGCCACATCCGCGGCGGTGACACACTGCAAATCCATTTTTGCTAATGTCATCGCGAGTAATTCTCGAATATCGGGTTCATCATCAACGATGAGTACGCTTGATTTTGTCATAGGCATTTACTCTCATGAAAGGTAATTCGAAAACACGTTCCTTGTGTGTCCGGTTTATATTGCAACTCCGCGTGATTCACTTCGCAGAGTTCTTTTGTAATATACAAACCAAGCCCTGTTCCTAATCGTGCCGTTGTATAAAACGGTTCGAACATGCGCTCAACGACAGATTCATTAATCCCTTTGCCGTTGTCGATTATTTCGATATAAGGATCACCGCTGGCGGTGTCAACACTGACTGTTAATTTAATTTTTATCACACCGTTAACATCGGCATGTGTCATGCAATTTTCAGATAAATTATTAATAACTTGGTAGAGATGCGTTTTATCAACCGAAAGCATTAAATCTGACGGGATCACTTGACATGTTAATTTTGCTATTTTTGGATATTGTGCGATGAAGTCTCGACAAAAATGTTCTAACCAATCATGGATTTTCACAGATTCAGGATTACTACTACGCTGTCGTGATAGCTGCAGAATATTATTGATAACCGCATTCATGCGCTCTGAATGTGATAAAACAATATCGGTTAAACGTTTTTGATTCGCATCGACCGTCTCATATTCATTGAGTAGCTGAGCGGCATGACTGATAGCACCGAGCGGATTTCGTAATTCATGCGCAATACTTGCAGTGAATCGACCGAGTGAAGCGAGTTTTAATTGTTGAGCCTGTTGCGCCATGCGTGATAAATCATCGATAAATAATGCGATCACATGTCTACCATGACTTTTGATTAAAACGCCTTTCACCATGAAATCGGGATCACGTAAATTTATTTTTAAAGGCTGAGAACTCGCAAGCGGATCGGCTCGCCAGCGTGTTAATTTTTCAGTTAAAACGTCAGAAATTTCATTCACATAATTAACTTGTGTGTAATTGCTAATATTAAATGCTGCGCGGGCAGCATCGTTGATCATCAACACTTGCCAATTCGGATCAAGCACGATCACTCCGTGTTGTAAGCGCTCGAGAATTAAACTGTTTAATCGTGCCATATGTAAATACGCGGTTTCATGATCGCTGGCCAAGGCTGCACTGAT
>DAOUQR010000300.1 GCA_030625525.1 Pseudomonadota bacterium
TCCGTGAGTGCGAACACCTCAACCCCAGATTGCTTAGCATACTCAACCAATGCCGTCGGACTTAACTCACCATCTGAACAATGACTATGACAATGCAAATCAATAGCTTGTGCACGCGATGCAACCACGCTTAACTGCCGCATATGTGTTATACTTCGCTAACTGTTTATAAATTTAGCGTATTTTACCGAGATTAAGTCAAAATGAAACTATTATCTGATTTATTTCCGATTATTTTATTTTTTGTTGCCTATAAATTTTTTGGACTTTATGTTGCAACGGCCGTTGCCATGACTGTTGCCACAATTCAAGTGGTGGCACATTGGATGAAAACACGTACCTTTGCCACGATGCAAATTATCACCATGGTTCTCATTCTGGTCTTGGGTGGCGCGACACTATTTTTTCATAACGAATTATTTATTAAGTGGAAGCCTACAGCAATTAACTGGGCCTTCGCACTTGCATTTATTTTAAGTCAAATCATCGGCAAACAACCGCTGATTAAACGTTTGCTGGGCACGAACATCTCTTTGCCGGCCCCCATTTGGCTACGTTTAAATTGGTCTTGGGTCGTATTTTTCATGTTGATGGGCACCGCTAATTTATACGTCATTTATAACTTCGACACGAACACCTGGGTGAACTTCAAATTGTTTGGCGTGCTAGGTCTGACGGTTCTATTTGTGATCATCCAAGCAATTTATCTGACACGCCATATCGAAGAAGATAAAACGCTGTCCTAAATTTCTTCACGATTCTGCCGATACGAGTTATATGCAGAATCGTAGAAATTACTATCGTGTATTACAAGTCCAGCCGGACGCACCTGTGGAAGTCATTAAGAGTAGCTACCGCACTTTAATGCAAAAACTACGTATGCATCCGGACCTCGGTGGCGATCATGCCAATGCAACATTAATTAATGAAGCGTATACAGTCTTATCCAACCCGAGCAAACGGCAACACTACGATAAGCAAATCTTAGATGAGCTGATTCAGCGCTACGAACATCAACCTGAACCTGATGTCACACGTACCCAACGACGCTGTCTATTTTGTCGAACGATTTATTATGATACGCAAAGCCGATTTTGTGGAGTATGTCATAGCCCATTAGATAGAGAGGCAACCCCGTTGCAAAGTACTAAGCGTACGCTAGGACGACAGCAACGCCGTGAAATTGTCTATTACTACACGCAATGGCCGCAACACCCTTTTATCGCAAAGCTGCAAGATATTACACCCTGCGGCATGGGCATGATCGCTGAACATGCGCTAAGGCCTGGGCAGGTGATTAAAATTCAAAATACACATTTCAATGCCATTGCAGAAGTAAAACATTGCCAAGCACAGCAACAATACCACGTGTTAGGTCTCGCATTTCTAAGTGTCATTTTCAATCAAGAACAAGGTGGATTTGTGAAAACGGATGTTTAATCGCGTTAACTAGGCAATAAGCGCCGATGGGTGTGTATCGACATGATGATCCCAAAACCCGCCATCAAGGTGACCATCGACGTCCCCCCATAACTCACTAACGGCAGTGGCAAACCCACAACAGGTAAAATACCACTCACCATTCCGATATTCACAAAGGCTGAGAAAAAGAAACTTAAGCTTAAACCACTGGCTATTAAACGCGAAAAGGTATCTTGTGCCTGGCAAGCTAACTGAATACAGCGAGCAAACACAGCCAAATATAAAAAAATCAAAATCGCACAGCCAACGAAACCAAACTCTTCGCCACCGACCGCAAAGATAAAATCCGTCGCATGCTCCGGTAAAAAATGCAATTGTGATTGCGTGCCATGCAGCCAGCCTTTACCAAAGATACCTCCTGAGCCAATGGCAATTTTAGACTGAATAATATGATAGCCACTACCCAGTGGATCGTTTTCGGGATTTAAAAATGTTAAGACCCGTTGACGTTGATAATCATGCATATAATGCCACAACACAGGGGCTGCAGCAGCGGCCAACCCCAATACGCTGGCAATGAATACCCAAGAAATACTTGCGAAAAGTAAAACACATCCGCCGGCGATCATCACCATCAAAGCCGTACCGAGATCCGGTTGTTTTGCAATAAGTAGGCCGGGCACCAAAACAATCATCACGCTGACCACAACAGCGGTAAACGTCGGCGGAATATGTTTATGATAGAGATACCACGCGACCATCATCGGCACAG
>DAOUQR010000190.1 GCA_030625525.1 Pseudomonadota bacterium
TAAAAAGATTAATGAACTGGAGGCTTGTGGCTTTATACAAAGCTATATTCCTTTTGGGAAATCCAAAAAACAAAAATACTTTCGTGTAATTGATGAATATAGTTTGTTTTATTTAAGATGGATTGAACCGCACCTAGGATCAGGGTTTGATTTTCCAAAAAAACTATTGGCATCAAATTATAAACACTCCTGCATGGAATAACTGGGCAGGTTATAGTTTTGAAAACATTTGCCTGAAACATGTGCATCAAATTATAAAAAGTCTTCAGCTGGATAATATAGTTTGCTTACCCTCGAGTTGGCGATTTACGCCACCCAAAGGATCGACGAATCATGGAGCGCAAATTGATTTGTTACTCGACAGAACAGATAACGCCGTCACTATTTGTGAAATAAAATACAGTCGAAATCCATACCGACTCGATAAACAAGAAGCTAAAAATATTTTAAATAAGGCCGATGCCTTCCAAAACAAAACAAAATCAAAAAAACAAATGTTTATTGCTTTAATTTCCAATCAAGAGATAAAGCCGTCTCTTTGGTTAGATGACGTCGCGGACGCCGTGGTTACACTTGAAGACTTGTTTACTTAGAAAAACAAGTACAACAATAGTTAACCACTAAACCTGAAGCACATCAAGACTCGGCCGCACGCCGCGCCATAAAAAAAATGATTCTGCAGCTTGCTCTACTAACATTCCAAAACCATCAAACGTTTTTTTCGCACCATTTTCAATTGCCCAACGTTGGAATGACGTTTGCTTATCGCCATAAACCATATCATAGGCACATGCATTTTTTTCGAATATCGTTTTTTTAATTTCAGGCACAGTGTTTTGTAAGCTAGTCGAAGTTGCATTAATAACAACATCAAAATTCTCAGGGCAATCACTTAAACTACTCGCCGTAATATTTTGAAATTGTTCATAGAGAATATCGGCTTTTCTCTTTGTTCGATTTGCGATATGTAACACATCGGGTGACTCATCCAATATCGGTTGAATAACACCTCTTGCTGCACCACTGGCTCCGATAATTAAAATGCGTTTATTTTTAAGCGTAACATCTTTGTGTTTCAAGTCATTAACCAAACCTATACCATCAGTGTTATCGCCAAGCAAATAATTAGAATGGAAAATAATCGTATTAACCGCACCGGCTTGGAGCGCACGCGAAGTTAATTTATCACAAAGCTCAAATGCGGCCGTCTTTAATGGCAACGTAATATTTAAACCCATTCCACCAGCCGTGCGAAATTTTTTGATAGCAGACTTGAATTGATCAAGCGGCACGTGAATTTTTTCATAAGACATGTCTTGCTGTGTTTGTTTAGCAAAGGCGGCGTGAATTTTTGGTGAACGACTGTGCTCAATGGGATCCCCCATTACCGCGTATAGATCCGTCATTTCAACTCCTTAAATTAATAGCAAACTATAACAACTTATTTGACAGGCCGTTATTGCCTTACTATAGTCATTGACCCTATGTCTTAATAAGGTTATCTAATAAGATGTTTAATATTCTCACCTTCAATCGAATCGCTGCCGCGGGATTATCACAATTTCCAACTGAACAATATCATATTTCTGACAACAACGATGATCCAGATGCAATTTTACTCCGCTCACATAAATTGCATGACATGAGCATTCCTAGCAATTTAAAAGCTGTGGCACGCGCGGGTGCTGGTGTGAATAATATTCCAATTGACGCTTATACCGATGCGGGTATTCCTGTGTTTAATACTCCCGGTGCGAACGCGAACGCAGTCAAAGAACTCGTCATTGCCGGTATGTTGCTGGCTTGTCGTAACATTTGCCAAGGTTGGGTCTATGCTAATAAGCTTAGTGGAAATGATAGCCAAATATCAAGTGACGTTGAAAAAGGTAAAAAACAATTTGTTGGATATGAGCTGCCGGGTAAGACGCTCGCGGTTGTTGGACTCGGCGCTATCGGCGTTAAAGTTGCAAATACGGGTCTCTCTTTAGGAATGAATGTGGTGGGTTATGATCCCGGTATCACGATTCAACGTGCTTGGGAATTATCTTCTGATGTTAAAAAAGCATCCAGTCTCAGTGAAGCGATTAAGCAGGCTGACTTTATATCGGTGCATGTTCCTTATAATGAACATACACATCATTTGATTAATTCAGCCTTTATCCAACAATGCCCGAAAGGTGTTGTTGTTTTAAATTTTGCACGCGGTGATATCGTCAACTCTGAAAATATCGTCGCCGCACTGAATGATGAGCAGATCCATGCGTATGTGTGTGATTTTCCCGATAAACATTTAATCAACCATCCCAAAGTCATTGCCCTTCCACATTTAGGGGCATCAACAAAAGAAGCTGAAGAAAATTGCGCAGTAATGGCGGCACAAACTTTACGATCGTATTTAGAAGATGGTGAGATCATTAACTCCGTTAACTTTCCGACGATACAGATGCCTCGTGATGGGGGTATTCGAATTACCATTGCTAATCGCAATATTCCCAATATGGTGGGACAGATTTCAACGCTTCTTGGTGAGTCCAACATAAACATCACGGATATGATTAACAAATCGCGTGATGACATCGCTTACACCTTGGTCGATGTCAGTGATGCCGTGTCAAATGATGTGATTCATAAAATTCAATCCATTGAAGGTGTATTAAGCGTCAGAATTTTAGGAAATAAATTGTGATACTCTTAAGCTTTTCTTAAGCTACACTGCCTATAGTTATATATAACAGGGTTAGGAACACATATTATGACTACATTTTTCTCCCAAAGTAGTGCGCTTGCAAAAGCAAAAGAAGCTGTCGATAAAAGCATTGAGACGAATGATCTTGATGCTTTTACTCGCAGTCTACAGTCGCTTAAAGCACTAAAACTCGATCCGAACACCCAGGCATATTATACCGAACTGCTTCAAAATCGCATCGAACATGCTTGGAACGTCGGCGATTTTGCGTTATTTCAACTTTCCATGCAGCACTTACAACAATTTAAACCTCAAGCCTCGCTATACTTACAGCACTACCGTGCGCTGGATCCTGATCGCTTCTCCATGGTGCTAGGTGTGAATGGTCCTACCCAAGCGAATATTGAGCAGTTGGTCAGTCAAATCAACATGCAGCCTCATGACTTAATGAAAATGCTCGGTGTTAAAAATACAGAGCAAACTCGAGGACAATTTGATAAAGCTTATCAACGTAAACAAGCAGAAGCTGAGACTTTAGAGGCCACTCAAAATAATGAGCACCGTACAACCCCTGTACCGAAAGGACCGAAACTAGGAAAGGCTGAAGAAATGGAGGACAAGTTTCGCGAATTATTAAACTTGTCGAGTGCACCCGGCACCTCTATATAGGAGAGGTGCTCAATTTCAAAGTCTATATACCCATTGCACCTGAAGATGCGAGATTTATGCCGCAGGCATTTTTGTTCCCAGGAAACGTTTAAAGCGCAGTTAATAGCAGGCCTATTGGCAA
>DAOUQR010000159.1 GCA_030625525.1 Pseudomonadota bacterium
TAAATGGCACCGCTAAAAACAAGTCACTCCACAAAAAGAAATTAAGCACAGCGCTCGCAAAAAGCGCGAGGATCGAAACAACAAAAATTGAAACTAAACTTAAAAACGGCAGTAGCATACTCAGCGAGGCACCCACAATAAAAATAATCACTAAGGCCAAGCCATGTGCCCATTCGGGGATGCGATATATATGTTCCTTTAACATACCATCAACAACGGTTGCCTGTATCTCCACCCCTGGAAATAGAGCTTGGACAGGCGTCGCTCGGTAATCCCCTAGGCCCAGAGAAGAGCTGCCAACAATGACGACTTTATTTTTAAATGTGCCTGGCTTAAATTTTTTATTTAAAACATCATCAGCAATGAACGTCTGAATCGATCTTGAACGACCGAGATAAGGTATGAGCACCTGCCCTTTCTTATCCGTAGGGACTTTAAAATTACCAAGCCAAACGCCTTCCAATACATCTTGGCCAGCATGTTTTTGAATATCTAAGCGCATCTCTTCTTGCAAGTAATACGCCATGACGGCGGCCAATGATAGAGCCGGATATATCTTATTATTAAATCGAATTAATAGTGGGGTGCGTCTTGATATTCCATCTGAGTCAGGAATCGTCGTAAGAAAACCTTGCTGAAAAGCCGCATCGATTAGCTGCGCTATACTGGAAGTAAAACGATTTAGCTCTAGTATTGGCAATGCTTCCATTCCAGCATTCGCGGTTACAGGCAGTGCTGGTTTTAATTTTCCAATATTTGGATCGGTTTCATAAGTAAAGATGATCCCCAATATCGTATCCGTAGAAGAGAGCCCACTTGCGAATTTTTCATCATGTGAATAACTATCAATTAACGCCTCATTTCCTGTTTCAGGTATATTAAGCTGTTTTAGGATCACCGAGACCATGTTTTTTTGTGCTTCCGGAAACACCATATCAAAGGCCACAACTGTTGCGCCATCTTCAGCAAGGTGATTAACCAACTTGGCAAATATCTTTCTTGGCCACGGCCAAGAGCCCTGCTGATTAATACTGAAATCGTCAATATCAACAATCGCGACTTTCGACGATGACTTGTCATTCTTAGCTAAAAAATAATTAAGCCGTATATCATAGAACACATGATCAAAACGATCGATGTACTTTTGTACCACGAGGTTAGAAGTATTAAAGGACCATAAGCAGAGAAAAACAACCAACAGATTAATAAATATAGCGCCCAACTTTTGGTGACGCGCAAAATAGATTTTTATCGTTCTCATAATAATGACAGCAGCCTTTTTTACTTGATTCCACAAATATAACAAGGATCTGCTATATTTACTAAAAGACTCTGAGGAAATAATTATGAAAACAATAATATACACCTTTCTCTGTAGCGCCTTCCTACTATTAGCCATTCCCAGTCTATCGCTGTCTCAATCGGATGTCATCGGTAAAGTTATTTATGCCAAAGGCACCGTGAACGCCTCAAGCTCATCTAAAACACTGCGCCCACTTAAACGACGCTCTCGAGTCTACGAAAAAGAAATGATCTCAACGAAAGATGACAGTAAGGCCGAAGTACGTCTAACCGATAATACACTCGTTTCATTGCAGCCTAATACAGACTATCAGCTAAACGAATATACGTACGATAGCAAAAATCCTGACAACAACAAGAATGTAAGTACGCTGATAAAAGGAGGGCTTCGCACGGTCACTGGACTCATCGCTAAAAAAACACCTAAACACTTCAAAATTAAAACAAGTGTTGCGGTCATTGGCGTTCGAGGAACAGACTTTCGTCTGTTATTAAAAGATAAAAAATTATTCGTAAAAGCTTATTCCGGTGTCGTAGCTGTTACCACCAAAGCCGGTACAATTACCATCGGCGATGGTCAGCAACACAAATGTGCAAGTGTTGCATCGGGAGCCGCTCCTGCAGGCGCTGACGCTATACCCGCGAAATAACGTTTGTACGGAAGGGTCTATTCAACCGTCACCGATTTAGCCAGGTTGCGCGGCTGATCCACGTCAGTCCCTTTTAATACTGCGACGTGATAAGCCAGCAATTGCAGTGGGATTGTATAAACAATCGGTGCCAACACTTTCGGCACACTTGGCACATCCGTGATATAAACACCTGAGCCATTTGTTAATTCTGCAGCAGCATCTGCAAAAACGATAAGTTCTCCACCTCGTGCACGAACTTCATGTAGATTAGACTTTAATTTCTCAAGCAAATCATCATTCGGCGCAACCGCTATCACAGGCATATTTTTGTCTACCAAAGCGAGGGGGCCGTGCTTTAACTCTCCAGCCGGATAGGCTTCAGCATGAATATAAGAAATTTCTTTTAATTTTAAAGCACCTTCTAATGCCACCGGGTATTGTGCACCGCGCCCCAGAAATAGCGCATGATGTTTATCTGAAAAGGATTCCGCTAAATTTTCTACTGCACTATCTAAATCTAGGGCCTGTTGAACATAGGTAGGGAGTTGGCGTATTTGCTCAACCAGGATCTTTTCCTGTTCACTATCAAGGCCGTGTCGCCGGCCCACAATGATCGTTAACAAAAGCAATGCGACCAACTGTGTGGTAAACGCTTTCGTTGAGGCCACACCAATTTCAACACCTGCGCGCGTCATAAACACCGAATCCGCTTCACGCACCAATGTACTTTCAGACACATTGCATATTGCCAATGTTGCTAAGTAACCTTGGGATTTGGCTTGGCGCAATGCCGCCAAGGTATCAGCAGTCTCTCCGGATTGCGAGATACAAACAAACAGCGTTCCCGGCAGTATCACCGCTTTTCGATAACGAATTTCACTTGCCACTTCAACTGCACAGGGAATATTGGCATACTCTTCAAACCAATAACGCGCAACCAAACCCGCATGGTAACTGGTGCCACAGGCAACGATTTGTATACGCTGAACTTGATCAAATAATTCTGGCGCTTTCTCACCAAAGGCTTCTTCTAAAACACGGTGTGTCCCAAGACGGCCTTCTAATGTATCTCGAATCACGTGTTCTTGTTCGAATATTTCTTTTTGCATGTAATGGCGATACTCGCCTTTTTCTACCGGATCAGTATTGATATCAGCGACGATCACCGGCCGATCAACCTGGTTGCCCGCATCATCAAAACATTGAATGCTTTCTCGCTCGATGATGGCAATGTCACCTTCTTCCAGAAAAATAAATTCGCGCGCCCAAGAGGCTAAGGCTAAGTGATCAGAGGCAATATAATTTTCATCGATACCGATGCCCACCACGAGAGGGCTGCCTTTGCGGACAGCAATAATTTTATCGGGATGTTGAGTATTAATAATACCTAAGGCATAGGCACCCTGTAATTCTAAAATGGCATGTTGCACACCTTTGAGAAAATCATCCTGTTGTTGGCTGTAATAATGGATGAGATGAGCGATCACTTCCGTATCCGTTTCCGATCCGAACGTGTAATCCAAGGCCTGTAATTTTTTACGTAATTGTTCGTGATTTTCAATAATACCATTGTGCACAACTGCAAACTGTTGATTCGATAACTGCGGATGTGCATTGCGTTCTGAAGGTTCGCCATGGGTCGCCCAACGCGTGTGCGCGATGCCTACCTGGCCTTTTAATTGGTGTTGTTTTTGTGCGTCAGCGAGAACAGCGACTTTACCTTTCGTACGAAGGCTATAGAGCTGATCATTTTCATCAATAACCGCCAGACCGGCCGAATCATAACCGCGATATTCTAAACGTTTCAAACCATCAATTAATATCGCAGCAACGTTGCGATTAGAAATGGATCCGACTATTCCACACATAATTCGTCCTCTAATCCGTTTTTTTATTCGGTCGCGACCAATTTGGGAGCACACATTGTTCTTGCCGTGTCACTGTCAATTCACCCGCAGGCGCATCATTGCGTAAAGTGGTACCTGCACCGATCACAGCATCTTTACCAACGCGAACCGGAGCAACTAATTGCGTATCTGATCCGATAAATACACCATCTTCGATAATGGTTTGGTGCTTATTCACACCATCATAATTACAGGTGATCGTACCTGCACCG
>DAOUQR010000244.1 GCA_030625525.1 Pseudomonadota bacterium
CTTAAGGCAATAGCACACAACAACAGAACAACGTTTTTCATTTGAACCCCCTATAGGTCACCAATCATCTATATAACAAAACATGATAAAGAAATCTTCTCATATCATTAATCACATTAATGCCTAAATAAACGCATTCTGTCAACCATGTTATTTCTAGGGCTTTTACTGCTAAAAATCAGGGGGTTAAAAATAGAAGAATTGAATAAATCTAAAAGGATGTACGATTGTGAAATTCCAGCTTTGTGCCGTAACTACCCTGCCGAAAACGTGTAACCCCGGCATTACCAACCTGAATTCGATAGGCAACTCTCGGAGAGATACCTAGAATTTGAGCCATTGCAGCTCTGATGACTCCCGCATGCGCCACAAATAATATGTGCTTGCCCATATATTGTTTAGCCACATCATCGTAAACGGAAGCCACCCGCCGAAAAAAAATATCCAACGGCTCAGCGTTTCTAGGGCGCTGGTTCACTGGATCGCGGTAGAAAGCTTCATACTCCAATAAATTGCTCGCTTTAATCTCTTCACGCGTGCGGCCTTCCCAATCCCCAAACCCGACCTCTTTTAATCGATTGTCTACCTGTACCGATACTTCATATCGTTCACCCAGGGCGTCTGTAAAGGCCCTGCATCGAGACAATGGTGAACTAAAAACCACGTCCCACGGACAAGAATTCCCCACCGCATTCCACATTTGAGACCAGCCTTTTTCGCTCAGCGGATCATCCACGCCATTGCCACGATAAGTGCTGGTCCCCATGGGCTCTCCATGTCGGAGAAAATCTATCACCGTATCCGCCATCTACTGAGCCCCTTTAATTTTGAAAGACGACAATCAAACAGTTTTTCCTCATTAACAACAAGCAGTTAAGTCCTGGAACCACCTAAAAACCAAAGACCAAACCTTCGCCAAATCACTGAATATTGTACAAATTTTGCTAAATATTCCATATCCTGCGCCGAAACTATAATGTGAGATAATGAGCAAAAGAAATAGCCCTATTTGGGCTTACATGACACTGTGAAAACATGAAAAAGAAACTTGATATAAAAGATCTGGCCATAGGCATGTTTGTCTCTGAACTGGATCGCCCATGGATTGAAACACCCTTTCTGTTCCAGGGTTTTCGCATCACCAATGAAGCCGAACTAAACAAGCTTGTAGAGCTCTGCAAATACGTCGTGGTGGATATAGAGAAAAGTAAAGTTCCAATCACCAAAGGATCGGTGATGGCGAGCGAACCCAAGATGGAACTTGATCTTAAACGAAAACCCAAACCCTATGTAAAAACTTTTGAAGAAGAATACGAATACGCCAAAAAAGTTTACAAGGACTCCCAAACTCAGGTAAATAAATTTTTTGGCGATACTCGTCTGGGTAAAAATATTTCCATGACCGAGGTTAGCAGCTCGGTCACACCGCTTGTGGATAGCATTTTCAGGAACCCCAATACACTAACCCTTTTTAGCAATATTAAAGCGTCAAATGAAAATCTTGAAACGCACTCTATTAACACCTGTGTTTTATCTCTGACTTTTGCCCGCCATCTGGGGTTCGACAAAACCAAAATGTATGAGCTGGGAGTTGCTGCTTTACTTCATGATATTGGCGAAACACAAATCCCCGATGAAATATTAAATAAACGGGGCAATCTTTCCAGCAAAGAACAAAAGATATTACAAACTCATTGCGACCTCGGTGCCGCAATGCTGGCTAAAGTTAACGGCATCACCCATAGCGCGATTAGTGTTGCTCAGCATCACCATGAACGTTCCAATGAAAGCGGCTACCCAAGCAAGTTAAAAGGTGATGACATAGGTTTATTTTCAAAAATTGTCGCGGTCATCGATATGTACGATACGCTGACAACTGGCCTCGCTAATCAACCGCCGATTACTTGCTCCGACGCCTTAAAACACATGTACGAATGGCGTAACGACCTTTTTGACGCGACCATTGTAGAACAATTCATACAATGTCTGGGAATTTATCCTATTGGAAGTGCAGTACGATTAAGTACCGGTGAAACAGGTATCGTTATCACCGTTCCTGAAAAAAATAGATTATCACCCAGCGTGATGCTCATAAAAAATGCAAAAAATCAGACTTTTCTACCGCCAAGAATAGTCAATATAGCCATGATAAATGAGGCAGCAGAAAAAGCCGAGGGTGAAGAAGGTGAGCATATAGAGTCTCTGGAAATTACCAAAGTAATTGACCCCCAGGCATTCGACATGGATTTAAAGAATTTTGTGCTGCGTGAACTCGCTATGGGTCAATCGGCCTAATAAAAATCGTACGAATACCGATTTCTTATTACTCATAAACCTGCGCTAATAAAGCTTCTCAGGCTCTTAACCGTTTTTCGCCGCACCGTATATATGCACCAGATCATTCTTGCCGCGAACTCTGTGCTCACCCAAATCTGTCAACCTGGACTGGGATTCTTTAGATAATCTTTCCCATGCATCCGATGACACAATCACCTGATGGCCTAATCGTTTACTTAAACCCTCAAGTCGACTCGCAGTATTAACTGCATCACCAATATAAGTGTATTCATAACGATCGGTTGAACCCAACACGCCTGCTGCCGCAGGGCCGTAATGGATACCGATACCTATCTCGATCGTTCTGTCATCGCTTAATACTATCGCCTGTGAATGCTCAAGAATATCCATGGCGGTGATAAACGCATCTTCTGATGGGCTCTCGCAACTTTCGAAATCATAAACTGCAAGAATGGCATCACCCATAAATTTATTAACAACACCACTGTGTTCTGCAACCAGGTCGGCCATTTTGGTAAAATAGGCATTCAGGAACAGCAACACCTCTTCTGGAGGAATACTTTCAGCATACGTCG
>DAOUQR010000076.1 GCA_030625525.1 Pseudomonadota bacterium
GACTAAGCATAAATCGCGTGATAAAAATTGGATTGCTGGGCAAAACCCGGATGGTTATACCATCGAAATTAACAGTAATGGCAAACGTGCCGATGTAGCTCGCGCCCTTCACGAAGCCCCTAAAAGTGCTCGGTCCGCACAATTCAAATATAAAAACGGGGATAACTCAAAATATTCCGGTGTTTATGGCACGTATCATTCACGTGAAGAAGCGCAGGCGGCTATGAAAAAATTGCCTGACAATGTTCGATCTAAAGCGAATGTGGAATCGTGGGGACAAGTTCAATCACGTGCACATAGTGGTGGTGAAAGTAAGCCGGCGTATAACTTGCCGATGGCACAGTAATTTTATTACTATCCCGCTCAAAATACCGCGTGATTTAAAATCCTAAATCATGCGGGATTTATTAAAAGCATTTAGCTTTGCTGATTTCCAAACAACGAACTAGGTGCGTCATCAAACGTTAATGCATGCTTTGGTAAAGTTAAACGTGCGTAGTGATTATCTTGTTTAATGACAATGCTCTGCGGCAAAATTTTTGTGATCACAGCCCCACCCGGTAAAGCTTGTTGTAATCCATAATTTTTTTCATGACCATTGGCTTTTCGAATCATCACACGCGATTGATCAGCCGGGATCGCTAACACAATACCGACAATAGTGAGATCCAAATCTGCTGTGGGTAATTGATTGGGATCAATTATAAGTGGCGCCACGCCAAACATATGATCATTTTCAAGCGTTAAATCGTGTTGCTCACTGGCCTTGGGCATTTTGATCAATGAAGTGATAACGTTATTAGGCTCATCTTGCCAAACTTGCACGGCATTCCAACTCACTGCGATAAACAGCAGCACTGAAAAAGCTAATGTGGATATTTGGAAGCGAGTATCACTCAGCATCAATAGGAGTCTCTACAGATAAAATAATATTTGGCAAATTATACCACAGTTTCATCACTTTTTAGGGAACTTTTTACTCAAACTAACGTCTAATACAGTGCAAAGTGCGTTATGTTTGTTCAAGTTTACCGAATTTGAGCCGATATAGCCTATGTAACTGTAAATAGAGGATAATAATGATGAAAAAAATAATCTTGATAATTGCAGTTGGTTTAGCCATGGCGCTACCAATGCAAGGTTTCGCGACTCATTTAGGTAGTAAGGGATTTTCAAATAAATCTCGACACCATGGGCACCCACAACATTCGTATTACGTCTGCCACCAAACTATTCATCAAGGTTACGGGCGTCAGTGTACACAATGCAGTGGTGTAAAAACCTTTAATGAATTTCATAAATACGTGAATGATCAGCACCGCGATGAACGTTACTACTGGCGTTATCATCCAATGAATTCATGTGCGCGATTAGGCTTTGCACCGGATGAATACCGTGGATTTAACACCCGCAAAGAAGCTGAAAACTTTCGTAGCAAAAATTGTTCTTGCAAACGTTTTCATTACGGTTTGAATCGTTCAATCATTAATAAAAACACGCTATAAAGGGTGGATAAAATGAAAAGAATACTACTGAGTTTATTCATGGTAGTAGTTTTGCTACCTGTCGCACATGCCAATATTCCACCTGACGATGGTAATTATAATTTAATTATGTTGCCGTTAGAGAGTGGTGGATTGATTGTAGCAAAGGGTGATATCAATACGGGTAATGCCTGGTATCGAAAAGGGAACAAGTGGATTGCAACGCAAGAAGCTGGCTCTGTTCCTCCGTCAAAATATTCTTTTCATGCCGTTGCCTTTAAATTGAAAGGTTGGAATATGACGCGTATGGATAAAAATAATGGACGGACCTGGATGTTGATTGGAAATCGATGGAAAGAGATCCGACATTAAAGAGCCCCCAGAAAAAATAAAGCCGCTCTTGTGCGGTTTTATTTTTGTCCAAAATTCGAAATTATAGCCGTAGCGAAAATCATAGTAGCTTTATGGAACTTTTCTCAGTCATTTGCGTCTAATACAGTAAATAAATACTAATAATTGAGGCTCACATGAAAACTCGATTAGTCGCTGCGTTATTCATATCAATCCTATTTTCACAAAGCTTTGCGAACTATTTTGATAAGCCTCTAACAGAATTTAGAGCGATTGATGGCTATGGGAATAATATAAATCATCCAGAATGGGGTAGCAGCAATCAAGCTTTCATACGCAAAGCACCCAGTGCATATACTGACAGTTTAAATACACCGGCAGGTGAGACCCGCCCGAGTGCACGTAAAATTAGTTATGATATTTTTACTCAAATCGAATCACATCCTAATCCACAAGGTGCGAGTAATTTTCTTTGGCTTTGGGGACAGTTCGTTGATCATGATATTGATTTAACCGCCGGCCCGAATGAAGGCGAAGAAGAACTATTTAATATTCCTGTTCCAACGGGTGATATGTACTTTGATCCAAATAGCGACGGTGATAAATGGATTATGCTAACACGATCAGGATTTGCATCCGGAACGGGCGTTAGCGGCATTCCGCGACAGCAAGTCAATCTAATAACAGCTTTTCTTGACGCTTCGATGGTTTATGGTTCAGATCCCAGTCGTAATCAATATCTTCGCAAAGAAGGTGGTAAATTAAAAATGACTGGAGATAGTTTGCTGCCTCTTAATGATGGCAGTCAACCGAATGCTGGGGGAAATTCTACAGATTTATATGTTGCTGGTGATGTGCGTGCTAATGAAAACATGGCATTAACATCGCTACATAATTTATTTGTACGCGAACATAATCGACTCGTGGATGAAATCAAAAACAATCATCCTGATTGGAATGATGAAATGCTCTACCAACACGCTAAAGCTATTATTGAAGGGCAAGTTCAAGCCATTACTTTTAATGAGTTTTTGCCGCAATTATTAGGTCAACATGCTTTTAAAAAACAGATGGAATATCGAAAAAATGTTAATCCACAAATTTCAAATTTATTTGCAACAGCGGCTTACCGACTCGGTCACACCCTGCTTGATAATATGTTATATCGTTTTGAAAAAAACGGGGACGAATACGAACACGGCAATATGCCACTACAATATGCTTTTTTCAATCCTGAAGAATATGCGGTTACCAATAATTTAGAAGCAGTTTTCCGTGGCATGGCAGGATCTCACGCTGAAGCGATGGATACTAAAATGGTGACCAGCGTGCAGAATTTTTTATTCGGACAACCTGGCAGCGGTGGCTTTGATTTAGCCTCTTTAAATATTCAACGTGGGCGCGATCATGGTTTAGGTGACTATAATTCGGTAAGAGAAATTTATCATTTAAAGAAATTCACGAACTTTAGTCAAATAACGGATGACTTTGAATTACAACAACAACTAGAAAATTTATACAGCACACCTGATAATATCGATTTATTTGTGGGTGGATTAGCAGAAAAAACGGTTAAAAAATCAATGTTAGGTCAACTGTTTAAAAAAATTCTGAAAGAACAGTTTTCACGAATACGCAGCGGCGATCGATTTTGGTATAGCCAGCGCCTACCGAAAAAACTCGTGAAAAAAATCAATCGAATACGCCTATCAGACATTATCAAACGCAACAGTCATATCACCCATTTGCAACCCAATATTTTTCAAGCCTATAAACGCATGGGTGGCGATGAATTCGATAATGATGTTGTCGGTAGCGATCACAAAGATTTAATCATTGGATTTGGTGGTAATGACAATCTATTCGGTGGTGAAGGTCACGACTGCTTTAGTTTCGCACCAAACTCCGGTCACGATATTATCCATAATTGGGAACAGGGTGACCGCATCGATATCTCAGCGTATAAAAAAACGCCGAAGGAAATTCGAATCATCCGTAAACGTCATCAGGTAAAAATCGTCTTAGACAGCCAAAACAGTATTACAGTGCTAACGACCATTTTTAATAAAAACGCGATAAGATATTAAAGCGTGATAAATTTTATGGCGCTAATTGTTGAATGATCCATTGACTTTCTTGTCGAACATAAACAAAGCGGTCATGAAGACGATGAGCGCGATCGTGCCAAAACTCTACTCTTGTTGGTTTTAAAACGAATCCACCCCAATAAGTAGGCAAGGGAATTTTTTCACACTCTTTGAATTTTGTTTGATAGTCTTCAAATTTATTTTCTAATTCTGTGCGAGAAGTAATCGTCTGACTTTGTTTTGAAGACCACGCACCGATTTGGCTTTGCCGTGGACGACTATGAAAATATTTCTCACTCTCACTCACTGGTAATTTCTCAACGACACCTTGAATGCAGATTTGTTTACCTAAAACCGGCCAATAAAAAACAATTGAAGCATGCGGGTTCTCTGCCAAATTTTGGCTTTTATTACTATTGTAATTTGTATAAAAGCAAAATCCTTCCTGATATAAACCTTTAAAAAGAACAATGCGAGCAGAAGAATGCCCTTGCTTATCTGCCGTTGCTAACGTCATTGCATCAGGTTTAGCTTCTTGACTATGGGTAGCCTCATCATACCAGCGAGTGAATTGTTCAATAGGGTTCTCTAATTTATCAAAGTTCATCTAGCAGCGCCTGAAAGGTTAAAAAATGATCGCAAAGTTTATAGATCCGTCAGAAGAATAAGTTAACCCAACTAGTGTGTCAACATGCTAGCTAGCCATCCATTCAGCAATTACACTTTGGGCAATTTTTTGCTATAATCGCCCCACATCGCCAGTAACTAACAGACCTTGATCTTATGAAATTTGATTTAAAATGGCTAGCCTGGGAAATCACCAGACGCTGTAATTTAAAATGTACGCATTGTCGTTCATCTTCAGAGTTAGAAGTCAGTAATCACCCTGATGTACCAACAGAAAAAGCTTTTAAAGTGCTCGATGAAATCGCAGGCTTTGCTAGCCCCGCAGTAGTATTAACAGGTGGCGAACCTTTATTGCGTGAAGACATCTTTGACATTGCTGAATATGGTACGAATAAAGGCTTGAGAATGTGCTTAGCCACAAATGGTACACTTCTTACACCTGAGATTTGTAAAAAAATTATATCTTCAGGCATCAAGATGGTATCTCTTAGTTTAGATGGCTCATACCCTGAATTACATGATACGTTTAGATGCCAACCGGGTGCCTTTCGAGCGACTGTAGAAGCAGCTAGAATTTTAAAAGAACATAAAATTGACTTCCTGATTAATTCATCATTTACCAAAGTAAACCAGCACGATATTGCCGAATGCTTTCATTTAGCAAAAGCTCTTGGCGCAAAAGCTTGGTATCTGTTTATGGTTATTCCTACCGGACGTGCTAAAGAATTACTAGACGAGCTAATCAGTGTTGATGATTTTCAAGAAATATTAGATTGGCACTATGAGCTAGAAAATAATGAAGACGATATTATGGTTAGGCCAACCTGTGCACCTCATTATTACCGCGTGCGCTTTGAACACGATAAACATAAAGAAAAAAGAGGCCGCAGGCGAAAACTGGCTTTTTCACCAGGCGATAGTAAAGGATGCCTAGCGGGGCAAACGATCGCTCTTTTAGATGTCGACGGTAATGTTTTACCTTGTAGTTATTTACCTATACCCGCAGGTAATATAAACGAGCAACCATTCAATGAAATATGGTCAGACTCCAAATTATTCAAAGATTTTCGTGATTTCAAATCTTATGAAGGCCGTTGTGGAGATTGTGAATTCATCAAAATTTGTGGTGGCTGTAGAGCACGTGCATATATGATTAATGGCAACTACCTTGCTGAAGAACCTTTTTGTCATCACGTCCCAATTATACAAAGAACTGGAGAACACAAATGAAATTATGCAATAAAAAAAACAGACAACAATTATTAATTGATCTCGAAAAAAATAATGTACCTCGAAAAACTTGCTCGTTTTATAAATATGTTGAACTGAAAGACATAAAATCTCTGCGTAATGAGTTATATCTTGAATGGGATAAGCTAAATATTTTAGGACGAGTCTATATTGCTAACGAAGGGATCAATGCCCAAATAAGTGTTCCTGAAGATATCTGGGAACAATTTGTCGAAAAACTTTATTCAAGACCAAAGTTCAAAGATATTCCTTTCAAGCTTGCTGTAGAAGAAGGAAGTCCATTTATTAAACTGATAGTAAAAATAAAAAAAGAAATTGTTG
>DAOUQR010000209.1 GCA_030625525.1 Pseudomonadota bacterium
AACTGAACCAGCTTTATGAATATGCCCCGGCATAATGCCGATTTTGCATTCATCAGGAGTAATAATTCCAGGACAATTAGGACCAATCAAACGCGTTTCAGTATTATTATCAAGATACGCCTTTATTTCCAACATATCTAAAGTTGGTATACCTTCAGTAATACATACTATTAATTTAATGCCTGCATCGGCAGCTTCGATAATTGAATCTTTACAAAATGGGGCAGGAACATAAATGACAGTTGCATCAGCGCCAGTTTGTGCAACGGCTTCATTCACGGTATTGAACACAGGTAAGCCTAAATGCGTTTGACCACCTTTACCCGGTGTCACGCCACCAACCATTTGAGTACCGTATTCAATCGCTTGTTCTGAATGAAAAGTCCCTTGTTTACCGGTAAAACCTTGGCAAATGACTTTGGTATCTTTATTAACTAATACGCTCATGATTGTCCTCCTACAGCTGCAACAATTTTTTGAGCCGCATCGGTTAAACTGTTAGCGGAAATTAAATTTAATCCACTATTCGCTAACGTTGTTGCGCCGAGTTCAGCGTTATTACCTTGAAGACGCACAACCACGGGCACTTTGATATCAACTTCGGATACCGCACCAATAATACCTTCTGCAATTAAATCACACCGAACAATCCCGCCAAAGATATTCACTAAAATACCTTTAACACTTTCGTCAGATAAAATAATTTTGAATGCTTCGGCCACACGTTCTTTAGTAGCCCCGCCCCCTACATCCAAAAAGTTAGCAGGCTCGCCACCGTGTAATTTAATCACGTCCATGGTTGCCATTGCTAAGCCAGCACCATTCACCATACAACCAATGTTACCTTCGAGTGGAATATAATTTAAATCCCAATCTTGCGCACGGTTAACACGCTCATCTTCTTGAGTTGTATCACGCATGGTTTTTAATTCGGGTTGACGATACATGGCATTGTCATCGATAGTGATTTTAGCATCGAGACACAATAAATCGCCTTGCTTTGTCACAACCAATGGATTCACTTCTAATAAACAAAAATCACGTTCAACGAACATCTTAAACAAGCCCGTCAGTAATTTTGTAAATTGTTTAATTTGATTGCCGGATAAATTTAATTTAAACGCTAATTCACGGCATTGAAAAGGTAGAACGCCGAGCATGGGATCAACGACAATTTTAAAAATCTTTTCAGGTGTTTCGTCAGCCACTTTTTCAATTTCGACACCACCTTCAGTTGAAGCCATCACAACAACACGTTGTGTCGCGCGATCGATAACGGCACCTAAATAAAGTTCGCGATCGATGTCACAAGTTTCTTCAACTAAAACTTGATTAACCGGCTGACCATCCGCGTCGGTTTGATAAGTCACTAAACGCTTACCGAGCATGCCTTTGGCTGCGGCTTCTAATTCAGCTTTAGTCTCAACCAATTTCACTCCGCCAGATTTACCTCGGCCACCGGCGTGAACTTGGGCTTTCACAACCCAACGGTTTGTTGATAAATTTGCGGTGATGCTTACGGCTTCTTGCGCAGTGGCAGCGACATCGCCACTCGGCACTGGCAAACCATATTTTGCCAAGAGTTGTTTGGCTTGATACTCATGTAAATTCATTCAAGGGTTCTCCAATTTATTTCATTTAAATCTGTAATAACAATCTTGCTGGATCTTCGAGTAACTCTTTGACCGCAACAAGAAATTGAACTGAGTCTTTACCATCAATGACACGATGATCGTACGTTAAGGCCACGTACATCATTGGACGGGCAACGACTTGGCCGTTTTCAACGACTGCTCGCTGCTCGATTTTATGCATACCTAAAATCCCCGTTTGCGGAGGATTGATAATAGGCGTTGAAAGCAGTGAGCCAAATACGCCACCATTGGTGATAGTAAATGTACCGCCCTGCATTTCATCAATTGACAATTTATTGTCTCTCGCACGTCCGCCAAAATCACGGATCGAGCTTTCAATATCTGCCATGGATTTTTTATCCGCATCACGGACAACGGGCACCACTAAACCACGTTCAGTTGATACCGCGATACCAATATCATAATAACCATGATAAATAATATCGTTACCGTCAATGGATGCATTCACTGCGGGGAAACGTTTTAAAGCTTCCACCACCGCTTTCGTGAAAAAGGACATGAAACCTAAACGGGTGCCATGCGTTTTTTCAAAACTGTCTTTGTATTTAGCACGAAGATCCATCACGGCTTGTAAATTCACTTCATTAAATGTCGTGAGTAATGCCGCGTTATGTTGCGCTTGGAGTAAACGTTCAGCAACACGTGTACGTAAACGTGACATCGGCACACGTTGTTCAGAACGCTCACCGACTAATTCAACCACCGCAGCAGTGGCCGGCGCTTGTTTTGCTGGAGCAGGAGCCTTTGCTAAAAATCTCTCAACGTCCGATTTTACAATCCGACCCTCTTTGCCTGTGCCTTTAATCAAGCTGACATTTATATTATGTTCGGAGACTAAACGACGAACCACGGGACTTAAACCATCCACATCCGCTTCAACCGGTGCTGACTCAGCAGCAGACGCGTTTGCGTTTTTGGGTTCAGCCGCAATCGCACCGGGCTCAATCACAGCCAATAATTCTTTTGATGTGACTGTCGCGCCATCCAGTTGTTTAATTTCAATTAAAATACCGTCTTGTGGTGAAGGTACTTCTAACACGACTTTATCGGTTTCAAGATCCACTAAATTCTCATCACGTCTAACGACGTCACCGGGTTGCTTGTGCCATGCAGCCACCGTCGCATCAGCAACCGACTCAGGTAATACCGGTACTCTCACTTCAATTGTCATATTGTTATCCCCACTCTATCAAAAATATAAAAAATTATTTCAATGCGTCTTCAACAAGTTGACGTTGCTGTTCAACATGTAACGAATAATAACCCACTGCCGGTGCCGCAAAATCTGCGCGGCCGGCGTAACGTAATGTCTGTCCATTGACAAGTGCTTCACGGAAATTATGTCGTGAACAATACCAAGCACCCTGATTTTTGGGTTCTTCCTGACACCACACCACTTCATTCGCATTTTTATACTTGGCTAATTCCGCTTGTAATTCCTCTAATGGGAACGGATAAAGCTGTTCAATACGAACAATAGCAATATGATCTTTTTTCTCTTTACGGCGTTCTTGTAATAAATCGTAATAAACTTTACCGCTGCATAAAACGACTTTTGTGACGTCTTTCGCTTTGAGCTCATCGATTTCACCGATGACCGTTTGGAATTCGCCAGAGACTAAATCATCT
>DAOUQR010000032.1 GCA_030625525.1 Pseudomonadota bacterium
CATGAAGGTTGAAAATAGCGGCTGGCAGTGCAATGCTCATTAATTACTCCCTGTAATATAGTTCGTCGAAAAACCATATTAAACATCAGGTTGTAAGAGGATTCACTGCCTTTTTTGACTCAATAGACCGTGGAAGAGCCACGTGTTTTTTTCGCGCCATCCTCATTAATATTGTTATTATTATCGGGTATGGCACTAGGCATAGAGCTAGAAGACGCTGACGACGGCCCATTTTCTTTTGCGGTAGATGGAAACAAATAAAAACTCCAAAACAATCTTAAAAATCAACCTCATGATACGTGGCAAAACTTAAGTCAACCTTAAGGCTAAGGGCAGAATAGAAAATAATTGTGAAATCAGAAGGTAGTTCATAGGTAAACAAGGGGTGGTGGGTGGGCCCGCGCTAATTTTAGCCGTGGCCGCGAAACCACCGTTATATAGTTATTTACCAACTACGCCAGGACAAAGCGCACCTAGTCGATGGTCAAAATGCAAGCGATTTGACAGCACACGCCACTTTTGATCACCACACTCATAACATTATGAGCAAGTTCAACCACCACCACCACAAACCAGTGATAGCGACTGTTCTGGAGAAAATTTTAACATCTGTTTGATTTCCAGATACTCGGCGTTTCTCACAGCAAGTAACGCCTCCAGGGCGCGAAAATCGAGTATCGAATCGCTACGCCCACCGTCCGACGGGGCTGCCCACTCTCGGTGCCAACCACCCCCTTGGCGATTAATATGAAACTCAAAACCCAAACCAGAATTAACCTGGAACGGAAATAAATTCTCACGAACACCTCTAGAGCCAATGGACAATGGATCGTAAAGTTTACATTCACGTTTTAATTCTGGGTGTTTAAAATCCGAGGTCGGGTCAAGTTGGTGAGCCTGGCAAAATTCAGCCACAACATGCTGCGGGGCAAGACGCAATTCCCAACCGATAGCCTGCCACGCAGCATAAGTACCAGGGTTACCCGTCTTATACCATCTATCAAAATTATCGAAAAAATATTCATACGCTACCAATATGGCTGCTGGATCAAATCGCCAGACATGCTTGTCCACCTCATTCAGTTGAACACTCGCTGTTTCATACTCCTCAGGTTTGAGATGAGAAACCAACATACGCAGCATATACATGTCCCCTAGGCTCGCTGCGATTTGCAGCGGGGAGTAGCCATCAATGCCTTGGGTCAAAATGAGGGCAGGCTTCACCTGAACAATAGATTCAGCGTGTGCTTGCTGTCCACCGATAACAAAGTAGAGACATTCGGTTGCATCTCTCACAGATTTTGAGACGGTATCAGGAATATGGTGCATCAAAATCTCATGCGTATTTCGATTGTGTTGCCGGGCTGCGATAAAAAAGGGTGTGCAATCCCAACGGGTTAACGGGCTTTTGGTGATGAGTAAGTCTGGATTGCTGCTCACAATGTCTCGTACGTTATGCAATTCCACATTGGTCACCGCCCATTGCAGCTGTGCGATTTTGGAATCTATCTCGCGATTTTCTTCGGGCAGGTACGATAACAGCATCTTCCACATCGCTTGATTAGCACGCGTAGCAGCGAGATAAAGCGGTGGAACACCAAATTGCGCCAAGTCTCCTGTTTTGTATAAAAAATTGTGCTTTGGGTTGGCCAGAATCCATGATTTCGCTAAAGCGATTTTTTCTTCAATGAGGGCATTGGCATGCTTAGGTTTTCTATGTCTTATGCTATTTTTCGGCAGATATTTTACGAACGATTCAAGCTTTCTTTGCGTGTATTCATCTTTAAGAGGTCCTAACAAGGGCTTACACTGCTTGTTGAAAAATGTATTGCTCGCAGCCAATGAGACAATGTCGGGACAAGGAGTATAACGGCGCAACATGAGATGCAATAAGTCCCTTTGCATCTTGCCCAATTGGCCTTTCTCCGTTGGAAGGCTGTAGCTTTTCAAGCAACCTTTCACAATCTCAAACGCTATCAACGCTTCACCTTTTTGGCTTTTCAAGTCCGATATATTCTTTTTAACGTTACCAAGCGTTGCTTGCAGTGCAGTTATTTCAGTGCTCAGCTCTTTGGCGAGTATTTCTTCATCAGAAGATAAATCTGCTTTTAAGAGTGGGTCAAGCAATTGATCCTTTGCCGCTATCTCTTTTTCTGTATTAGCGAATTCAATAGCCTGAGCTTTAAGTTTTTTGCTCGTGTCTTCTATCACGTCTTCATAATTAGCGATAAAGCTATGTAGGGTATTCAATGAGACATCCTGCTCATTCACCTCCACCTCGCCCTTTTTCAACAGATGTTGTAAAACCTGACGACCTACCTCATTGATTTCATCGTCGGTCTCTTTCAAAAATGCTTGGATCAACTTCAGTGTGTTAAAACGCACGGTCTCTTGGGCGATCCTTTTTTCATCTTTCACCGTTTTAAAATGCTTTTCAAACCAGGCGGGAAATAAGTCATTGGGGGTAATGCTCGGATACATCGGTTAAATCACTCGCTTCATTTAAGATGATATCTATTATGCTTGGCTAATATTAAGGTAATATTAAGGCTAAGCGCATTATAAAAAATAATTTGGGTGAAATCATTAGAAATATTCATAGGTAACCAGGGGTGGTGGGAGGGCCCGCACCAATTTTGCCACCGGCCGAAAAAAAAAAACATCAAGCCAGACAAAAACATCAAGCCAAACATCAAGCCAGACACAGAGAGACAAAAACATCAAGCCAGACACAGAGAAAAACATCAAGCCAGACACAGAGTGAATTTGGAAAAATCAATTAAATTCAATGAAATAAAAAATTTTTCTCTCTGTGTCAAACCCAGCATTAGCCCATAAAAAATCCCTATACAGAACTATTAGATATTTGACTTCAGTGATTTTGGCACGACACTTGAATATAAAACATGAGAAAAGACCGTTTGCCACCTGGAGATACGAATGAAAAAAATACTGTGCTTTACCCTCAGTGTTTTGATGATGTTAAGCAGCATAACAACGGCTGAGCGTATTAAAGATATGGCACAACTCGCTGGCGTGCGGGATAACTCCTTAGTTGGGTATGGTTTAGTCGTTGGTTTGGATGGTACGGGTGACAAAAGTGGTCAGAGTTTTACGGAACAAAGTTTTCGTAACATGTTAACGCAATTAGGGATCAACGTACCGCCGGGTTTAAAAGTTGATTCTAAAAATATTGCCGCGGTCATGGTCACGACGCAATTAAAACCGTTTAAAAAACCGGGGCAAAAAGTTGATGTGACCGTTTCTTCAATTGGATCGGCTAAAAGTTTACGGGGTGGTACTTTGATTATGACTCCCATGAAAGGTATTGACGGACGAGTGTATGCGATCGCTCAGGGTAATATTGTTGTAGGTGGGTTTGGTGCCCAAGGTGGTGATGGTTCAAGTGTGACAGTTAACATCCCCAGTGTTGGACGTATTCCAAGTGGTGGTACGGTTGAGCGCATGGTTCATTCGCCATTCACTGAAACAAAAGATTTAATTTATAATTTACATTCACCGGATTTTACATCAGCAAAACGTTTGGCCGATGCCATTAATAATACAATGGGGCCAGATGTTGCCAGGCCATTAGATGGCTCATCGGTTGTTGTGCGCGCGCCTAAAAAACCAGGCCAACGAGTAAATTATGTTGCGGTGCTCGAAAATATTCAAATGACACCGGGTGAAGCTGCAGCAAAAATCATTGTTAATTCGCGTACCGGAACGATTGTGATCGGGCAACATGTACGCGTCAGTCCAGCGGCAGTAACGCATGGAAGTTTAACCGTCACTATTTCTGAAAATCCAACCGTCAGCCAACCGAATCCATTATCAACAGGCACGACAACGGTTGTGCCGTCTTCTAAAGTTGAAATTTCTCAACAAAAAAATCGAGCCTTCGTTTTTGCACCAGGCGCATCATTAAAAGATATTGTTAAAGCGGTGAATGCAGTTGGTGCCGCCCCTAGTGATTTGGTTGCAATATTAGAAGCGTTAAAGCAAGTGGGCGCATTAAAAGCGGAGTTAATAATAATATAGTTATGATCACACCAGCCGATGCACAGAGCAAAATATATCACGATTTTTCGGGCTTTGACAAAATGCGCGAGAACGCCCGTGAAAATCCCGAAGCGGCTGTCAAAGATGTTGCAAAACAATTCGAATCCATTTTTTTAAAGCTTGCGATGAAAAGCATGCGCGAAGCCAATACTGCATTTAAAGCAGAAGGTTTTCTAAGCAGTAATACGACTGAATTTTATGAAGAAATGTTTGATGAACAGCTCACCATGAATTTAAGTGATGGCAAAGGTTTAGGTTTAGCCAACGTAATTGAGCGGCAATTATTAAAAATGCCCCAATTTAATAAAGTTGATGCGAATCAAGCTCCGACGTTGCAAGACGCCGCAAAGTTAGCTAGATTTAAAACCCAACT
This sequence comes from Pseudomonadota bacterium, assembly GCA_030625525.1. Taxonomy (GTDB): domain Bacteria; phylum Pseudomonadota; class Gammaproteobacteria; order DAOUQR01; family DAOUQR01; genus DAOUQR01. The sequence continues at coordinate 4,436 of DAOUQR010000032.1, forward strand.
GACTCAAACTATAGATAAGCCAACCATGTATGAAAATCCAATTGATTTTGTTAAAGCGGTTTGGAATGAAGCCGTCAGTGCAGCCAAAGAAATGAATATTGATCCGAAAGTCTTAGTGGCTCAAGCGGCCTTAGAAACCGGCTGGGGAAAATCAATTATCAGTCATGAAAATGGAAAGTCATCACATAATTTATTTAACATCAAGAGCACAGACAATTGGAAAAACGATTCGGTTGACGTTCAAACCACCGAGTTTTTAAACGGTGTTTCCAAAAAAATTAAAGCCGCCTTTAGAAGTTATGACGATTTTAAATCAAGCTTTAAAGATTATACGCAATTAATCACACAGAATCCTCGCTATAAAGACGCCGTTGCCAATGTCGACAATCCCCAAGCTTATCTACAAGCACTCCAAGATGGGGGCTATGCAACCGATCCTAAGTACGCAAATAAAATCATGCAGATTTATCACAGTGATGAATTAAATATGGGAGCAGAGGCTAAATAAAGTCAGGTCTTACCCCATTTAAAGCCATTTTTTAAATCTTTTTGTGTTGATCCCCCAAACTGGCCACAATTTTGCATTAAATATCCATGTGAATGAACGCGTGATTGATTAAGGAGTTGTATATGGCCAATACACTTAATATGGCCGCGAATACATTATTAACATTGCAACGTGCACTGAGTGTGACAGGTCACAACATCAGTAACGTGAATACGGACGGTTATAGTCGCCAGTCGGTGGAATACTCCTCGTTGAATCCACAAAAATTTGGCCAAAATTATATTGGTTCCGGTGTTACTTTAGCCAGTGTCACCCGGAACACGGATGATTTTGTAACGCAACAATTACGAAATGCAATCACATCACACTCTCAATATGAATCATTTTTATTTGAAGCCTCAAGCGTCGACGGTCTATTGGCGACACCCGGTTCAAGCGTTTCAGAAAGCATGCAGGAATTTTTTTCAGCCCTACAACAAGCCGTGAGTTCGCCGGATAGTGCCCCAGTGCGCAATGCCTTGTTTAATCAAAGCCAGTTATTAGTGAGTCAATTTCAGTCGATGGATCAACGATTGCTTGATCAAGGCATGATGCTTAATCAAAAAATTTCAACGGTTGCCTCACAAGTGAATAGCATTGCTCAAGGGATCGCTGATTTAAATGCACAGATGGTGAATTCTGGCAGTCCTCCCGCTGATTTATTAGATAAACGTGATCAGTTGGTAAATCAAATGTCTAAATTGGTGGATGTTAATGTCATCAATCAGTCTGATGGAACCATTACCGTCGGTATCGGCAGTGGTCACATGTTAGTGGTGGGTGCCGTGTCTAATACATTAAAGACATCGCAAAGTTCAGTCGACCCCATGATGTCAGATATATTTATCAAAATGAATGGCGCAGATATTAATATTAGCGACGGTGTGACGGGTGGTCAGTTGGGAGGACTTTTAGCTTTTCGCAACGACGTATTAACACCCACACGTAATCAATTGGGTACGATGGCACTGGCTTATGGCGATTCATTTAATCAACAACATCAATTGGGTATGGATATCAATGGTAATTTAGGTAAAGAATTTTTTAATGATATTAATAGTGCGACGGCGCAAAGTAAGCGAGTGATTAGCAATAAAAATAATACAGGGACGGCGCAGTTAGGAATTGAAATTACAGATGTCGATCAATTATCCTCGAGTGATTATCGTTTATCCGTTTCTGCGGGACCGAATTACACCGTTGTTAGATTGTCAGATCAGCAAGTGTTTAATTTTGCGAGTTTCCCCCAAACGATTGATGGAATGAATATTCAATTAACGGCGGGTAGCGCAAATGCCGGTGACACATTTATTCTTGCGCCAACACGAACAGCAGCGTCTGATCTGTCTTTAAATATTAATTCTTCTCAAGAAATTGCTTTAGCCAGCCCGATTAGAACAAGTGCTTTATTAGCAAACCAAGGCAGTGCAAGCATGAGTGCGGGGACGGTAACCGATATCAGCACCGCTGATTTTGCGACAACACCGGGGCAATTAACGCCGCCTGTTCGTATTGAATTTTTATCACCCACAAGTTTTCAAATCGTTAATGCGACAACGTCGGGTGTTATCGAAGGACCGATTGTTTATGATCCCGCAAACACGAATAATGTGTTTCCAACACCGGGCGCTTATGATCCCGGTTATCGAATTTCACTGAGTGGTGGTGCCGCAACGGGAGATGTTTTCACGGTTGATTATAATAGTGGTGGGGTGGGTGACTCTCGTAATGCTTTATTGCTTTCTGATCTGCAAAACGCGCGATTATTAGATAATGGGCAGGCAACCTATCAGGATGTCTATGCATCGATGATTTCAGATGTCGGTTCGCTAACCTACCAAGCCGGTATTAATGAACAGGCTTCAAGTATTTTAGAACAACAAGTCCAATCGCGTCGCGATTCAACTTCGGGCGTTAATTTGGATGAAGAAGCTGCACGTTTATTACAATTTGAACTGGCGTATCAAGCCGCATCCAAAGTTATTTCAGTGGCGAAAAGATTATTTGATATTTTATTTCAAACGGTAGGGCGGTAATTATGCGTATTTCAACCGTACAAATATTTAATAATGGTTTACATAATTTGTTGAATCAGCAGGCGGCCGTTTCAAAAATCCAAAATCAAATTGCGACGGGCAAACGTATTAATACAGCGGCAGATGACCCGATCGGTGCCTCGCAAATTGTGGTATTAAAACAAAATATTGCGCAAACACAGCGTTTTCAAACAAATGTAGATGTCGCACAGGGTGCCTTAGAATTAGAAGAGAGTGTTTTGACGAATGTTACGAATGGTTTGCAACGTTTACGTGAATTAAATGTCCAAGCCAATAGTACCGCTCTGAATGGCGGCGATCGTCAGGCGATTGCGCAGGAACTTGAATCCTTAAAACAAGAGCTGGTTGGATTAGCGAATAGCCAAGATGGATCGGGACGTTATATGTTCAGTGGCTATCAGTCGGGTAGTAAAACATATATTTCGGATGGAAATGGCGGTTATGTTTATCAGGGTGATCAGGGACAGCGTGAATTAGAAATTTCCGCTGGCTTAGTGATCCCTATTAATGATTCAGGTTTTAATATTTTTGAAAATATTCCTAATGGTAACGGCGACTTTAGCGTCAGTGATCCAGCTGGGCTAAACACGGGCGATGCTGTTGTAAAATCCGGATCGATCGTGGATAGCGGTAGTTATGTTAAAGAAACCTATACTTTAAGTTTTGTGGCGAATGCATCGGGTGATCTTGCTTATCAAGTGATGGGCAGTACATCCGGGCAATTAGTGCCAGCGCTACCAGCAGTAACACCTGCCGCCGCACCAGCGTATAAAGATGGGCAGGCGATTGTATTTAATGGTATTGAAATGACTATCACAGGACAGCCCAATGTCGGTGATGATTTTCAATTGCAACCGAGTACCGGTCAAAGTATTTTTTCAAGCATTGATGCCATGATAACGAATTTATTGGCAAGTCAAACAACACCCAGTCAACGAGCCGCGGTTCAAACTCAAATGAATCAGTCAATGGCTGAAATTGATCAAGCTTTAGATGCCGTCATTAATGTACGAACAGCGGTTGGTGCCCGATTAAATTCATTAGAAACTGCAAGTGATATCAATGCTAATTTCGAACTGCATTCTCGATCAACACTCTCAGCCCTCGAAGATCTCGATCTCGCAGAAGCGATCACGGAATTAAATTTCCAAACCATCACCCTACAAGCTGCGCAACAA
>DAOUQR010000306.1 GCA_030625525.1 Pseudomonadota bacterium
TCAGGTAATGATCCGGCTGTTTTTTCAGTCGGTGATAATTGTTTGATTAATATATTTAAGGAGTCTAATTGCACCTTATTTTGTGACACACACTGTGTCGCATGTGTTTCGTAACTTTGAATTTTAGCAATATAGCGTTCAATATCGGTGAGCAATGGAACTCTTTTATCAATCGACTCTTCAACCGCCTTTAAATAGGTCTGAGCCGCTTTTGTATCCATGTTTTCCTGCGCAACGGTAGAAACCGGCGCTAACATGACAAAAGCACACACAAGTAAAGATATTGAGACCACCCATTTTCGCAACATAGACTCTGCTCATATCAATCAGTATTGTATAAGCTTAGCACATGAGGGGTTTTTAGACTGAATTAGGCGCGAATTTAGCGTAATTTTCGTTTTTGTTGAATTCGAGTAATGATCATTAAAATAACCGTAAGTAATGCCAGCATTACCAAACGATGCATATTCAATTCTTTCTGCCCGCCCAAAAACTCAAAAAGATACGTAAAAATCGGAATAAATTGTATAAGAAAGGCAACACGGATCGGATGCGTTAAAGCTAAACCGCGTTGTAAAAAATACAATGGCAACATTAATGTCGCTATTGAAACAAGCGCGATTTTCATAAAATCTAAACCATGCAAACTGAGAGACACATGCTGTGAACTCACTAAAACCCCCATCACCACACAAGCTAAAACAAATCGTACGGCCAGTACGTGCGTCGCACTAAAGCCTTGTTGACTCAGTTTAAATGAGCTTATGGAACTATTGCTTGCCGTGATGGCAGCAATTACAGGCAAGCACAAGGTCCAAGACAAGTTCGTTAACGGTAATAAACAAGGAATAATTAAAGTCGCTGCGATTACTTCTGTCATTAATACCTTACGATGCTGGTATTGGCGATAACTCATCGCAATGGTTGCCAACGGAAACGTTCCCAAAAAAAATGCGGCGACAACTGATGGGGCTAACATGTACAGAGAATAAAAGTAGGCAACCCAGGTAACGGCTGTCATCAGGTTAAGCGACGCAATTAATTTCCAGTTTCGTTTGATCAATGCACGTTGCGGCCATAACGTAGAAAAACTGATAGCCGCATAAAAAATAAATGCAATAAAAAAGGAATAAAACAAAACGATTAGAGGTAAGAATTGTTGCTCAACTTCTTTTAGATAAACAGCTGCAGCGGCGGTGATAAGGCCATACAACAGAATAAATCCATTGCCATTAATTTGTCGTAAGCGCATTCTTTTCAGGCCTTATGTCTGTTGCTTGGAAATCTACAAAGCTTAAATAGTCATCTCTCAATTTTTGATAGTCAGCGTTATACAGTCTGAGAGTCCCTGCGAAACTGTTTGTTAAGGGACTAATGTTCGTAGAACGCTTGATCACATCTCCTAACGTAACATGCCATTGAATCTCGTACTCGCTGCACAACGTTGGTTTGCTCAACGCAAGCACACGCCCTTCTCTTTTTGGAAAAAAAACACCGCCAGTAAACGTTTCAGGCACATGACTATCGATGCAAAATTTTTCATTCATACTCAACTGACAGTGCGCATAATAAATATCAAAGTTGAAATTATGTCTATGTGTCGGTGGAATAAGACCGCCACCTGGCCGACTTGCAATTTCTAAAAAAACAATGTCGTTTTTACATGTAACAAATACTTCTAGGTGCGTCATTCCATCGGGCGCATTCATCAAAGACACGATCGTTTTATTATAATCAACCAAGTCTTTCCAAGGGCCATGCTCGGGTAATAGCGGCATCGTTCCAATATTTTTTCCTTCAGCCAATACATGCAACGGTGCTAGATATTCACCGATTGCTGTATATATGACGTGACCCTGTTGAACGGCCGAATCGATATGGTATAAAGTGCCTTCGATATATTCATCTATTTCGTAATTTTGATCGTCAAAAGCAACTTGCTTTGCCCAAGCGAGTAGCGTCTCAAAATTAATGATTGTTTCACAATAACTTGCTGCACAGTTATCAATAGGTTTAACAAAAACGGGAAAAGCGAGAGGTTCGACTAATTTTTTTAAATAATGTTCTGATTCGATTTCAAATTTATTTTTATCATACAACACATATTCTGGAACACGTAAATTTTTTGTTTTTAATAACACCTTCATC
>DAOUQR010000143.1 GCA_030625525.1 Pseudomonadota bacterium
CTGACTCAAACTATATTCTATTTTTTTTGAGGTACGCTTATGTTTGATGCGATTAAAAAATATGTGGAAACGGTTGAAGGCAATCCGCGTGATATTAAGCAACAAATCGATGCAATCGATACCGTTGCTGACTTAAAAATGTTAAAAGAAGATATTGCCAAACAAGTTGATGACTTACATTTACGTATGCAAAATGCAGCTCGTGATTTAGCAACGCGCATCGGGAAACACCCTTCTCCAATTGATAGCAATGATTTAATCAATATTGCTGTCGGTGTTACTCTGGGTTATAAGCTACCGATGCTTATGGGGATCGCAAACCCATCAACTTGGCTGAGCATAAAATATGCTCTGAAAGGGTTAAAGCTCGCGGGCTTATTCACTTGCCTTAAAAATCTTAGAAGAGATAGAAACTGGCATGCGCAGGAACGCCAAGATCTGATTTACCAAGCTCTCAAAGAGGGGTTAAAGCTTCAGCTAAATGATTACGATAAATTTGGACAGCGTGTACAAGAAAATATTAGGGCAAAAGAGTGGTTGCAAAAAATCCAAGGTGAAAACCGTGGAGCACAATCAGGCCTACGACGACGCGCTGTTGGCTTAAACAATAACTGATATTGGGTGAGCTACTGGCACGTGCCGCATAAGCCATAAATGTTAAGTGCGTGATCGGTCATTTTAAAATTTGCTTGTTTGGCAATTTGTTGTTGGCGTTTTTCGATCGTTTCATCAACGAACTCTTCGACTTTGCCACAACGAACACAAACAAGGTGATCGTGATGTTCGTTTTCTTTAAGTTCAAAGACTGCGTGATCGCCTTCAAAATTATGTCGCATGACAATGCCTACCGATTCAAATTGTGTCAGTACGCGATAGACTGTTGCGAGACTCACCTCTTCTCGTTGAGTCAGTAGTGTTTTGTAAACATCTTCAGCGCTCATGTGTCGCTGTTTATTCGCGGTCAAAATCTCGAGTATTTTTACGCGCGGGATTGTCACTTTTAATCCCGCTTCTCGTAGAGATTCATCATTCATTTGATTTGATCCAGTCGTTCAAAAAAAACTATTGTAACTTAAATGAGAATCATTTGCATCTGGGCTCGCGTAAATCGGTTGGGTTATTCACTTAAAAACGGTATTATGCGTTTCTTTTTTCGGAGTTAGACTGTTATGAAACGTATTTCTGTGTTCATTCTTGCGTTAAGTTGCTTGGCGATGATGGGGTGTAGTGATCTTCACTGGCAATACCGTGCAATTCAACAAGGCAATGTCATCAAACAAAAAAATGTTGCCAAATTACATAAAGGTATGTCTAAAAAAGAAGTCACTGAGATCATGGGATCGCCGGTTTTAGAAAATATCTTCAATCACAATCGCTGGGATTACGTCTATACCTTTAAGAAGCCTTTTGGTAATACAACAAAACGCACTGTTACTGTGTTGTTTAGCAATGATCGGATCGTACGTATTTTGAATATAGGACCGATTGTCGGTGGTAACAACCTTAGCGCTTAGTGCGTTCGGCGAGACGTCGGCGACGGTCTTTGGGATCTAATTCTAGTGGTCGGTAGATTTCGACTCGGTCTCCTGGTCTTAGGGGAGTGTCTAGGGTGGTTTTTTTACTGAAGATACCGACCGCGAGTTCTTTTAAATCTAATTCTGGGAATTGTTTTAAAATCCCCGATTGACGGATCGCCATTTCAACGGTTGCTCCAACCGGCATTTCAACTTCGAGCAGTGTTTGTTGTTCTTTGCTGGCATAAACAACTTCAACCGTGATCAGCGCGTCATTCATCGATCACGCTACTTCTTCGTTTAGCGAAGCCATGTTATACACGTCCTGTGCTCGTTTGGTAAACGCTTCAACCAGTGTTGACGTCATCTGCGTAAAGACCGGCCCGATGGCATAACTGAGTATGCCGCCTGACATTTCAAATTCTAAATCAAACGAAATTTTGCAACCATTTTCAATTTCATCAAAACGCCAAAAACCTTCCAGGTGCTTGAACGGACCATCTATTAGGCGGATCTCTATCATCTTATCTGCTTGTAATCGATTCAGTATCGAGAACTGTTTCGACACACCCAATGCCGCAATGGTCAATGATGCGCGAACCTCATCGGGCGATGCTGATAAAACTTCAGTTTGAGTACACCACTGCAAAAATTCAGGGTAGGCTTTTATATCATTCACTAATGCAAACATCTGCGCAGGCGTATAGGCCACTGTGGCTGTTCGACTAATCGTTGTCATAACTTGTTAATACCATCATATTTTTATAGACACGTAATGTATCATTTTTTTTCCTAAAACCCTATAATGCCGGCTTATTTTTTTACTTGTAGACATGATGAGATGGCCAAGAAAAAAGGGCACACAAAAGGCAGCACGATTGCGCTAAATAAAAAAGCGCGTTATGAGTTTGAAATCGAAGATGAATTTGAGGCTGGCATTTGTCTTGAAGGTTGGGAAGTTAAATCTCTGCGTGCTGGGAATGTGCAAATAGCAGAAAGCCACGTCATTATCAAAAACGGCGAGGCTTGGTTGTTAGGTAGTGTGATGACGCCTCTGCTCAGCGCTTCAACGCATATCAATCCTGATCCACAGCGAACCCGCAAATTGTTATTGCACCGTAAAGAACTCGATAAACTTATTGGTGCCGTGGAACGCAAAGGTTATACCTTGGTGCCACTCAAACTGTTTTGGAAAAAGAGCTTTGTTAAAATTAATATTGCACTGGCTAAAGGTAAAAAACTTCATGATAAGCGCGCCACAAGTAAAGATCGAGATTGGCAGCGTGATAAAGCGCGGATTTTGAAGCACTCTTAATAAACCTCGAATCAACAGTGCATGAGGTCAGATCAAAATTGATAGGCACTCGCGATCAGTTCTGTGCTATAATTAAAGTGTTTCCGAATGGGGGCGACCTGGCTTCGACGTGGGTTGCGAAACCTAAGGGGCATGCCGAGGATGTAGCTCACCTCGTTAATCATGTTACAAACTTTTAGTTGCAAACGATAGCAACTTTGCTGAAGGTGAAGGCGACTTAGGCTTAGGCTTAGCCGCAGCAGCGTAATTTTAGCTGTTTTACCTTCTGCCGCTTAATAACCGGCAGGCACCATCGACCTTGTTTGCTTGTGGGGAAGAATCGATGGTCATTGCACACAAGATCGCAGCACTTCACGCTTAGGGTTGGACTGCTAAAACATACTGAGCAAACACATTAATCATCCTGTCAGTCGGAGGGCTAATGTGTCATTAAATGACTTGACTAAGCATGTAGAACCAAAGGCAGAGGATTTGCGGACGCGGGTTCAATTCCCGCCGCCTCCACCATCATAGTATTTTTCAAACGTCAATCAGCGGCAGTTGTTGCAAAATCTGCAACAACTTGATCTTTCTTTTACATCTATATCCACAACATATGACGAAATACTTACAAAATAAGCACTGATTTAGCTTTACGGATGTTTGGTTAATTGTTAATCTTTCCTAGCCACTCACTCAGATAAGGATATCAGAGAATGTTTGACAAAAGGAATGGTCAAAGATCCCAGCATAACTCGACGCCTAAAAAAAGGCGCATCGTTTCAGATGAACCAATGAATATGTCTAGCACCGCCGAGATGCTCAATGCATTAAAAGCAAGTGGATACACTCATATCACCGTTGAAAAAACACGCCGAATGACTAAGCTTTCTTTTGGTAAAAATGAGATTTTAGTGCCCCGGCAAGAAGATATGATTTCGACTTATAGCCCTGAGCAGTTTAGTAAAGCGGTCGAGCGTGTTGTTGGAAGCCCGGAAAATCAGGAAAATATTTCAGCCAATACAACATACAAATCGTATGATCCACACAATATAACACGCGCACCGAAAAGAAGACCCACTGTAAGCCGGCGACAACAAAAGAATACAAACAAAGTACAACCGTACTTATCTTATGATTCAACTGACTTATCTAAAGCCCCTCGAAAAATGACACGTAAGCAACGTGAAATATATGAACAACGTCACGAACGCAAAGTAGAGGCAAAGACGGCTGTTCGGGGATTGCAATTTCGATAATATCAGGCAATAAAAAAGCCCGTGCTTCTTAGAAACACGGGCTTAGAAAAAAAACCTAGCGATGACCTACTTTCGCATGGCGAACCACACTATCATCGGCGCGGAGTCGTTTCACTGCTGAGTTCGGGATGGGATCAGGTGGGTCCAACTTGCTATAGTCGCTAGGATATTCAGTGGTTGGTGGTAAACGCTTGGAATAAACCAAGCGCTAACCTC
>DAOUQR010000234.1 GCA_030625525.1 Pseudomonadota bacterium
CGTGACTTTGACATTGTGCCCCTGTTTTTTCAAAAATTTTACACACGACAGACCTGTCGCGCCTAATCCGACCACAGCGATATATGATTGTTGAGTCATGACTTTTTAAGTCCCGTCAATTATTGTGGGTTAAGAATGTACAGCAGATATGATGGAAATGCTAGGGGTAGAAAAAACACCATTACCTAAGTTTAAGCGTCGCCAATCCAACCAACACCAACACCACCGAGATAATCCAAAAACGAACAATAACTTTCGGCTCTGGCCAACCTAACAATTCAAAATGATGATGCAGTGGGGCCATGCGAAAAATTCGTTTACCTGTCATTTTAAAATAGCCCACTTGTAAAATGACTGATACCGTTTCGGCAACAAAAATTCCACCCATAATTAACAGCGCTAATTCTTGGCGAACAACGACAGCCATGACACCTAAAGCCGCACCTAAACTCAGCGCGCCGATATCTCCCATAAACACTTCAGCAGGATAGGCATTAAACCAAAGGAAACCTAAACCCGCACCGACAATCGCAGAGGCAAAGACTGCAATTTCACCCACCCCAGGCACATAAGGGATCGCTAAATAAGTTGAAAAAGCGATATTTCCTGAAGCGTACGCAAAAATACCCAAAGCACCTGACACCAAAACCGTCGGCATAATCGCTAAGCCATCTAAACCATCGGTGAGGTTGACCGCATTGGAGGTACCCACAATCACAAAATAAGCCAAAATTGGAAAAAACCAACTTAAATTGATCACCAGATCTTTAGCAAAAGGAACAACGAGTTGTGTGTGCACCGATGAATCGGCTGTAAAAAACAAATAAAGTGCAGCTACAATAGCAATTATCGATTGTAAGCCATATTTCTTTTTCGCACTGAGACCCTTACTATTTTTATGAACCAGTTTTAAATAATCATCATATCCGCCAATAACACCAAAGCCGATCGTGACAATCAAAACTAACCAAACAAATGCGTTGCTCAAATCGCCCCAAAAAACAGTCGATAAAAAAATCGATACGAGAATCATCGCGCCACCCATTGTGGGTGTACCCGCTTTACTTAAATGTGATTGAGGTCCATCGTCTCGAATTGTCTGCCCTACTTTTAAAGCGGTTAAACGACGAATCATGGGACGGCCAACCACTAAACAAATCACCAACGCAGTGATGCACGCCAAGATAGATCGAAACGTTAAGTACTGAAATACCCGCAAAAAATGATAGTGATGTTGAAAATGTTGGGTCAACCAATAAAGCATAATTTATCTCTTATTCTTCGATTGCGGCGACGAGTTCTTCCATTTTCATTGACCGTGAACCTTTGATAATAAGGGTTTGTTCCGCGGTTAATTGTGGAATTAAGTCTGCCATCAATTCTTGTTTATTTGTAAAATGAAAACCGTTCTCACCGAATGCGGTGCTGGCGGCTTCGCTTATTTTTCCGACCGTGTAGAGTCGGTTAATTCCTAAGGCTTTTGCTTGTTGGCCAATTTCAGCATGAAGTGTTTCAGCTGTAGAACCTAATTCACCCATGTCACCTAATACAAAAATTTTCTCGCCTCTGAAGTGTGACAATAATTCAATAGCGGCCAATGCTGAGCGCGGGTTCGCATTATAAGTATCATCAAAAACTCGCGCACCACATTTGGCTGTGAATGGACGACAACGCCCTTTCACCGCTGAGATCAATTCCAATCCGTTTTTGATATCCGTTAATGGAATGTTTAAGGCAACCGCACAAGTTGCTGCAGCCAAGGCATTCATAATATTGTGTTGTCCAACCACGGGCAACTGGATCGCAACAGAATCATTGGCATAGCTTAATGTGAATTGTGCGAAGCCTTCTGAGTTAAAGTGGATGTCAGTTGCTTTCACATCGGCTTTGTTATGGATCGCAAAACTCAAAATTTGATGTTCGCTCGCCGCCGGTCTGAAGGTTGATTCAAAAGGATCATCCGCATTGACGATGGCGATGCCATTGGGCGACAGTGAACGGTAAATGTCAGATTTTTCTTTCGCAATATCAGAGATATCCGCAAAATACTCAATATGTGCATTCGCAACATTATTAACGAGAGCAACGGTAGGTTTGGCAATGTCAGCTAAATAATTAATCTCACCCGGATGATTAGTCCCGATTTCAAACACAGCAAAATCATGTTGTGGGGTTAATTCAAATAGGCTCAAGGGCAAACCCAAATCATTATTAAAATTACCACGAGTAGAATGCACTGAACCTTGAGTTGATAAAATCGCTGCTATCATTTCTTTCACGGTGGTTTTACCGTTGCTTCCTGTTAAAACCACACAAGGGCCTGAATACTGTTTGCGAAAATAACTAGCGATTCTTGCCATCGCTGCACGGGTATCTTTAACAAGTAACTGTGGAATTTGAAGATCGACTTCACGCGATACAATAACGGCCGCCGCACCCAAGGCTTGAGCTTGCGCAACAAAATCATGGCCATCAAATTGCTCACCTTTGATCGCGATATAAACCTGCCCCGATTTTAAGCTGCGTGTATCGATGCTAAAGCCATCAAATGAACCCGCTATCGATAAAGGATCGAGTCCTAGAATACCCGTTAAGTCGTCTACTCTCATGGTCTTTTCTATTGAAAATAACAAAGTATTTGATTCTAACGAATAATTAGACCATGGTCACTAAGGATCTGCGAACGGATTTACGAATCTGACGTAAAAAACAACGCGACAAGCAAGTATGCGATCGCATCACAGCCGCGCATGCAGCGAGCGCTGCCCCTGTCAGAATCACCCATTTCATTTTTTGTTATTTATAGATCGAGTAGGTTTTGCTTCACTAGGATCATCTACAGTTTTTTGAATGATCTTCAATGAAGCAACTCGATTAACAAAATGTTTCTTCAATAAATCAATACCACCCTCTAGCTGCAGCGCCTGCCTCGTCAATAATTGTAATTTACCAGTGATATTAAAGGGCAGAGGTGCTGCCTTAAATTTTTGCCATGAAGTCTTCGGGGCTTCATC
>DAOUQR010000261.1 GCA_030625525.1 Pseudomonadota bacterium
GTTGATACTTACTGTAAAAACGTTTGAACGTCAGCGCCATTTGTAGATGATTGGCATCAACCACTTGTGGCATGACTCGACTAATCGATGCCTCAACATCAATCGCAGGAAAGTGCCCTTTCTCAGCGAAGCGTCTGGATAACACGACGTGTCCATCTAAAATAGCACGTGAAGCATCGGCGATCGGATCTTGTTGATCATCCCCTTCGGTTAATACCGTATAAAATGCGGTAATCGAACCACCACCATCAGCCCCATTACCGGTCCGCTCAACGAGTTCTGCTAACTTAGCAAAAACTGAAGGTGGATAACCTTTGGTTGCTGGCGGTTCTCCTATCGACAAGGCTATTTCACGTTGCGCTTGCGCATAACGCGTTAATGAATCCATGAGCAATAATACTTGGGCTCCTTGGTCTCGAAAATATTCAGCAATAGAATGAGTCACCTGCGCGGAGTGCAAACGCATTAACGGAGATTGATCAGCCGGTGCTGCAACAATCACTGAACGTGCTAATCCTTCTGCCCCTAAATTGTCTTCAATAAATTCCTTAACCTCACGCCCCCGCTCTCCAACCAATCCGACAATAATAATATCGGCGCTGGTGAAACGCGTCATCATGCTGAGCAAGACACTTTTGCCCACACCACTCCCAGCAAATAATCCCATTCGTTGCCCACGCCCGACTGTTAATAGACCATTGATGGCTTGTACACCCACATCTAATGGCATTCGAATAGCGGCGCGCTTTAAAGGATTAACTGGACTCGACAGCAGTGGATAAGTAGATTCAGTAACGATACTACCTTTACCATCAATTGGATTACCTGTTCCATCAAGGACGCGCCCTAATAATGACGGCCCAACAGGCACCTCTGCTACATGTCCCGTTGGAATAATTCGCGTACCCGGAGCTAAACCTGCGGCATTTGAAGTACACATTAAAAATGTTTTGTTATCTGAAAAACCGACGACTTCCGCTTCGATGATCTCTCCATCGTTTTTAGAGACAAGGCATTTTGAACCGACCGCAGCGTGACAACCCACCGCTTCTAGCGTTAAACCAACGAGGCGTGTCAAACGCCCTTCTAGCAACCAGCCTTTTTCTCGTTCAAGCGCCTGCCGATAGTGTTTTAGTCTTTGTTTTAATCCAGAAGCCTGAACACTCATGATTTCTCCGCATGTAAGACACGGTCAGCAATACTCGCGAGTGCACCGCGCACAGTCGCGTCAATTTCTTCAACGTCACTTCGCAGACGATATTCCCCCTGAGATAAACCGTCATCATCGATGAGTTCACAGCGATCTAATTTAATACTTTGACTCGAAAGCGCTTGTTCCAATAATTGTTTATCTTGTGCATTAACATGTAACTGTCGCTGCCGATTCATTACCGGTAATGCCGTCATCATTTCTTTAATGGCATTCATCATTAAGTCAGGGTTTTGGGTGATTTCATGACGCAAACAATGTTGAGTGAGGACGATCGACAGCTCTAATAATTCTTGTTCTATTTCTTGATCAACCCGTAAAAGTGATTGGTTTAGCATTTGCGATAGCAAAGTAATTTGAGCAAACTGTTGTTTCACTTGCTCTTCTGCTGCCTGCAATCCCTGTTGCAGCCCCTCTTGATAAGCGCTATTGCGAATATCTTCTATCTCTGCAGGGTTATGAGGATTATTCTCATCACCGCCAACGAAAGGAATTTTCCAATTCTGTATGCTTGCATTATCCGGTGCATCAACTATTTTTTTCATTAAATCATTTCCTCACCGCTTTTACCGCCCAATGCGATTTCGCCGGCTTCAGCCAGTTTCCTAGCGCTCGCTAATATTTCTTTTTGTGCAGCCTCTACTTCACTCACTTTCACGGGCCCCATGGCATCTAAATCATCACGTAATAATTCAGCTGCACGTTTAGACATGTTGGAGAGTATTTTTTCTTTAACACGATTGTCAGCCCCTTTAAGTGCGAGCATCAGGCTATCACTAGAAATGTCTCGCAATAAAGTTTGAATACTACGGTCATCCATATCCGATAAATTATCAAATATAAACATAAGATCTTGAATGCTTTCACATAACTCGGGATCACTTTCACGAATAGCATCAACAATTTGAGCCTCAATCGATCCATCTAAATAATTAATCACATCCGCAACACTTTTTAATCCACCTAATGTCGCCGTTTGACCGGTTTTATGACCCGCTAATTGCTCTTCAATAATGTCACCGAGTTCCGTTAACGCCTCAGGTTTGACTTGATCGATATTAGACATACGCATAATCAAATCAACGCGTTTATCTTCGGCAAAAAACGCCAGCACTTCCGCCGCTTGCTCCGCATCAAGATACGTTAAAATCGTTGCGATGATTTGTGGATGTTCATTACGAATTAAGTCGGCAACCGTTCGAGCATCCAGCCACCGCAAACTGTTTAAGCCCGTATCATCGGTGGATGATAAAATACGATCAATAACACCGGTGGCTCTCTCTTCGCCCAACGCACGATTTAATATATTACGAATATAATCTTCTGAATCAATACCCAAACTTGCCTGCTGCTCCGTGGCATCAAAAAAATCTGCGATAACCGTTTCAATTTGATCCTCTGTGACAGCCGCCATGCTTGTCATGATCTGCCCTACTTTTTGAACCTGCTTCGGCTCTAAATGTTTTAATATTTCAGCGGCTCGTTCTTCACCGAGGCTAAATAATAAAA
>DAOUQR010000060.1 GCA_030625525.1 Pseudomonadota bacterium
CCAAAAGCGTCGACGGCCAAGGACGGCCGTCGCCGAGCCCACACGGACGTGCTTGCAGCGTCTTTTGGATGACGTCTCCGATCCACGGCATTGCGAAAGGACCTAAAATACCACGCAAGAAACCAAACGACTATTCCGATACCTAAACTGCTTTATAAAACAACGCGTAGCTCAACCAAAAATGCGCACCAATCGCCAACAAGTATCCCAACAAAATAGCCCAAGACCATTTCAGATGCCCAATAAACGTATATTGCCCACGCGACTGCCCCATCAAAGCAACACCCGCCGCCGATCCAATTGACAGCATGCTCCCCCCAATACCCGCCGTTAATGTAACCAATAACCATTGACCATTCGACATCACAGGATTAACTGTTAACACCGCATACATCACCGGAATATTATCAACAATCGCGGATAAAAATCCAACTACAATATTCGCAGGTGTCGCACGATGGATCTCCGATAAATGCGCCCCCCATTGCGTATACATTGCATGTGAAGCCAGCTCTAAATACCCTAGTGTCGCAAGACCACCCACCGATACAATTACACCATAAAAGAAAAATAAGGTATCCCACTCCGCCCGACGAATTTTTTTGAAAATATCAAACGGATGAAAACTCTCATGCTCCGGCACATTGTAACGTTGCTCGACTTTCTTTAAATAAAACGAATAAATATTCAAATACCCTAAACCCGTCATCATCCCTAACATCGGAGGTAAGTGTAATAAATTATGGAACAAGACAGCCGTGACGATCGTCGCAATGAATAAAAAGATAATCGCATAGGCCCCTTTTTTTAATTCAAAGTTAGGTAAACCCGCCTCCGGTTGTTCTTTCGGAATGGCAAAGTGCATAAAAATCCCCGGTACCACAAAGCTTATTAAAGCTGGAATAAACAGGGGGAAAAATTGAAAAAATCCCAAAATGCCTTTTTGCCAAACCATCAACGTAGTGATGTCACCAAAGGGACTAAACGCGCCACCGGCATTCGCGGCCACCACAATATTAATACAACCCAAGGCCACAAACCGGCGGTTATTATGCCCAACCGCCATGACAATCGCACACATTAATAAAGCGGTTGTTAAATTATCCGCAATCGGCGAAATAAAAAATGCCATGAAGCCGGTGACCCAAAACAATTGCCGATAACTAAACCCTCTGTTTACTAACCAAGCCCGAACCCCTTCAAACACGAGACGTTCTTCAATCGCATTCACATAGGTCATAGCAACGAGTAAAAACATAAAGAGTTCGGAGAATTCTAAAATGAAACCTTGAACCGCACCCAGTGCCTTACCTTCATACCCCTGCGTTTCGCAAAGAATGGCCACAATGATCCAGATCAAACCCGCAGCAAGTACCACCGGTTTCGATTTGCGTAATTCAGTGAGCTCTTCCGTCATAACGAAAATATAAGAGACTAAAAAGATTCCGAGAGCGAGATAACCTGCCGTTGAGTCTGTCATATGAAGATTTAAAGCGCCACCAGTAGCCCCGGAGGCGAGACTGAGAGTCGGTAGTAGAATAGCGACGAGTGGCAAAATCCATTTGAGCATGATGATATCCTTACTTATGCGTCTGATCAGAGCGTCATCCTAATGAAACTTAGGCGGGCTGGCAAGCAGGTTCTTGGGGGAGAAGCGGGGTCAGGTCTAAGGGAAAAGTGGGGTCAGGTCTAAGACCTGACCCCGGTGAAAAAACTACCGCATATTCATTAATGTTTTGAATGCTTTATATTCCGCTCGAGTTTTACCTTGTCTAGCGGCTAATTTAGTATCTTTTTTAAAGGTTTTTAATTTAAAGTCACATTTGCTCTTCGTTTCTTTAGCCTGCTGTTTTTTATTAATCCAATCAGCCATGGACTCATGGGCTTGTACTTTAGAGTCTTTATCAACAGCAGTTCGACGAAACTTAGAGACTGAAGGTCCTTCTTTAAATAGTCTACCCCTTAATGCGCCCCACTGAGAAGTAAATTGACGGCCGTCTTTTAGCACAACTTGGTTAACCTCGTTTTCTCGGTTTTCTTTAGATTGCAGGATGGAGGCTTGTAAAACTTTTAAGCCGAGTACTTGATCGTTCTCGGCGACCTGCTCAACAAGCGATTTACCTCTGCGAGGAGACTTAACCACATCGACACCGTGATTGATAAATACTTCGGCGAATTTGAATTTTGTATCAGAATCAATATTTGTATTTTTCTTGTTTAGAAGAATAACCTCCATCATGCTATATCCAGCGCCATTAACGGTTTGTGGATTCGCACCTTGATCAAGTAAGGCTTTAACTAATTTAACGTCAGGATTTTTACTACAACAAGTTTCACGTAAATGACCATTGAGGTCATCAGCGCCATAACCGGCTTTTATCAACTTGATGGCAAAATCGATATTTTCGGACTGTGGATCTTCACAGATTTTTTCTACTTTTTTATTGTAATATTTGCTGACTGTCGACGTACTTTCTATTTGAGCTTGTTGGGGTATTTCAAAATCAGGAGTGTCATGTAGTAATTTAACAAATTTTTCTCTTGGTCCATCTTTCAGTAGATTGACCATTTCCCCTGTCTTATTGTCAGGTGCCTCATACAATGCCATTTTAAGTGCAGACGCATGTTGCGGGGCATTGATGTTAAGATTTTTATGCTTAAGAATAGCTTGTACGACAGAGGTGTTACCGTCTGTAATCGCCATGGTTAGCGGGCTTTTAGGTTCAACCTCGGATTTTAGAGATAAATTCACATCTAAATTTTCATTCATAAGCAGCAACGCTATTATTTGGGGGTGGCGCATTTCAATGGCGGTGATGAAAGCTGTCCGACCTGATTTTTCATCTTGCGCATTAATCTCAACGTTCTCTAATGGCAATAGTTGTTTGACGAGGTCCAAATCACCTTGATAGACGGCCAAAGAAAGCGGGGTACAATTTTCCAGTTTCTCTTCACCATTGAGTTTTTCCACCGGAACAGGATAGGTGTTATTAAATTCAATGTCATTACTTCCATGCTTAAGTAGTAAGTCTATTATTCTAGGTTTTTTTAAATATATTGCTTCGAGAAGTGGTGGATTAATCCTGTGCTTTTTATCTTCAGGGATGGCATTGATATCAAAAGATTTGTGGGTGATTAGTTTCTTAGCCAAGTCAATATCCGCTTTTACTAGATGTCCTTTAGCCATAATTCTATTTAATAGAGTTCGACCTGCTTTATTTCTATTATTCAAAATAGTCGCTATTGCCTCATCATCGTCGAGCGCTTCTAATTTTCCCCAAAGTTCATTGGTGACGAGGTCAGAGTAGCTATGGGCACAAGCGTGTTGTAGCAAAGATCGGCCATCAAGGAGTGTCTGAACTTTAAATTTCTCTTCGTTGATGATTTGTTTGGCAAATGTTTCGTTCTGCTTAGAAAGCGCCTTGATCATTGTATAGGCAAAGTCATCCTGCGTTCCGCGTTTTTGGAGTATTTCTAATAACATTGAATCGTCGACGTGTTTTCGAGCAACATGTAACGCGTTATACTTTCGATTTCCATTGCTGTGTATATCAATTTCATCAAATTCAATTAATTGTTTTATTAATTCATCCTGTTTGTTTTTCAGGACTTTAATTAACAGGGTTCCACTTTGTCCGGTTTCAGCGTTTAAGACAGCCCTTCGTTTTTGAATACTAGCTTCTTCGTCACCTTTAGGTAATTTTTCAAGTAAAGCCGGTATTATTTCATGGTGACGATAGTTATATGCGAAGAGTAAGAGCGGTTCTCCGTTCACGGTCTGCTCGAGATCAATTTCATTATACTTAAGCAATTCTTTTACTAAGGTATAGCGCTTGGCGTGTAGGGCGCTAATTAACAAGGTGTTACCTTGCATATCTTTTTCGCTGCTGTTTCTCTTTTCGTGTTTAACTGCGTTTAAGACAGCCCTTCGTTTTTCGATATCAGCTTCTTCGTCACCTGTAGGTAATTTTTTAAGTAAAGTCGGTATTATTTCATAGTGACCGCGGTTAAATGCGAAGAGTAAGAGTGGCTCTCCGTTTACAGTCTGCTCGAGATCAACCTCATCAAACTTAAGCAATGTTTTTGCTAATTTATAGTCTTGCTCTCGCAGGGCTTTAATGAGTAAGGTGTCGTTATCCCGATTGAAGTCAGAGGCGCTGACTCGGGTTGCGTTTAAAACGGCTTTTCGTTTTGCGACATCATTTTTTTCGTCACCCTTGGGTAATTTTTGAAGTAAGAAGTTTATTATTTCATGGTGAGCGTTATTAAATGCGAAGAGTAAGGGGGAGTCTCCTGCGATGGGTTGCTGAATATCAAAACTCTTAAGGTTAATGAGCGAGTTAGCGAGGTCTGTATTTTTATTTTCAATGGCGAGTTCGAGAGTCTCTGTAATGGATTCTGTTGTTGCAGGATCGTTCTCGAGTAACGCAAGTTTCTCAAGTAGTATCTTAAGAATTTTTCTCAAATTTTCTTTTATATCTCCATCCGTCTTCTGATAACGATCAAACACCATGAACAATAACGAGTGTTTTTGATCGGCGTTATCTAAATAGGAATCATTTAAATTAATTTTATTAGGGTGATCTAATTGAGTGATAAGTTCTATCACGATATCAAGGTGACCTTGGTTAAATGCGGCGATGAGAGGTGATATTTCACGTCTGCCCGCAGCTATAACAAGATGCATGGTATCAAGATCTGCTTTCTTGGTTATTAATACATTAACCACATCTAAATGACCGTTAAAACAAGCTTGATAGAACGGTGTTTCACCGTCTGAATTTTTTTCGTTAAGGGTGTGTTCTAGGTTTTCACCTTCCAACATTTGCTTAACGGCGAATAGCTGACCTTTAGCGCAGGCGAGTGCGAATGGTGTTTGTTTGTTGTGGTCTTTTTTGTTTAGCAAAATATTTTTATCGTTCGCAGGTGCGAGTGCTTTTATAACCTCTTCATGCGTTGTACGTCGTTTTTCGAAGTCTTCATCTGTTTCATTTTTTCTTTGTTTAGGTTCTTTTTTACAAACATAATGTAGGGCGGTTGAGTTGGTGTTGTCTCTCTGGTGTAAATGAGCGTAATAAGCTTCATTTTTTTCGCCCATGGCGATTTCTAATGGATCTAATAGTCCCGCTAGAATTTCATTTGCACCCGTGCAGGCTGCAGCAATAAGGGGTGTCATGTTCGCAGAGTTGGTTTGCTCTAATTGTTCTTTTGTTAATAGATCGTTCTCTACAAAAATTTCTTGAAAAATCGTTTGCAAGTTATGTCCCGCTGTAAGTAATAGCGGGGTGTTGTCATGACTGTCTTTGAATTCCAATAGTGTGAGCATTTGAGCTACTTCGGGCTCATCACCTAGTAGTTTGATTTTAAGCTTATTAAACAGTGCAACGGCCATCGCTTGTTGTTTATGACGGAAGGCCAGTTGTAAAGGCGATTGGCCTTTCTCATTTGTTAAATCAAGCTCAAGATAAAGACGGCCATCTTCGAGTAGCTCATTAAAAGCTTCTTGGTGACCGCTAATAATCGCGCTCATGAGGGGGGTGTTGCCTTTGTTGTTTTGATGATTTGGGGATCCTTGAGCCGGTTCGGTTATAAATTGTTTGATAATCTCAGCATGGCCGTGTATTGCTGCAACATGTAAGTCACAGTTTCCTTCGTAATCAAATACATCGTGGTCATATTTTTCATGCTCTAAGAGTTTCTCGACCATATCAACTTGATTGTAGGTACATGCTGAATGGATGGGGTGGTAGTCATTAGATCGGGTATGAATGTCGACGTTGTACTCTTCTTTTAGTAAGGTCTCAAAAACAGCTGTTCGACCCTGCTCAATTGCATGAACGAGTGGTGTTTTTCCATTCTCTGTGTGATTAATTTCTGCACCGTTACCAAGTAATAAGGTGAGTGTTGAATCTTGGCCATTTCTTGCGGCTAGGGTGAGGGGGGTTTGGTTTTTATTGTTGAGTCCGTCAACTTTAGCGCCATACCTAATCAAAAAATTCGATACACTTAGGCCTTCATTTTTATCTATCGCGCCACTGGCTGCGGCTAAATGTAATAAAGAAGAGCCGTCCTTTGTTTTGTGTTGGAGATAGGAGCCAAACTCAGGGTCGTTTTCATCTATGTCCGGTAAAATCTGTTGGATAGCATCTAAAGATTGACGCGCTCTAATCGCCCAACAGACTCTTTCTTTATTTTTGGCTTGATCTTCGGACTCACCTCGTCTTACCGTGATGCCGAGATCCTCGGTGGATGGTCTAGCGTCTTCACCTTCTATTATCGGGCCAGTCTTTCCAATTAGGGTATCGATCTTTTTGTATAAATTAGCAAGGATGTCTTGATTAATTTTGTCGTGGCCAATGGCAGCCCAATCCATCACCGTAAAACCATTTTTATCCGTGGCGCGTAAATCATCGAGTGTGATATTAATCAGCGCAATGGCATCAATGTCTTTTTCTTTTACGTAATAGAACAGTGTTTTAGCGGTGTTAGTACAGTTTTTATAATGTTTTTTTTCAGAGTCTTTGAACAAAACAGCCCAATGATTTTTAGCTTTCGGTTGATCTTTGTATGCTTGATAAGCGCGAGGGAAATGAATTTCCATTAAATCGTTGTAGAATTCGTTTTTTTTCTGTTCTGATATATGAGTGATGATAGTTAGCTTTTCATCGTCGAAACTAGTCTTCTCCCAATTCTCGTTGAGAGAATTCAGATTCTCTTGACTGATGGTCATGAGATATCTTAATAAAT
>DAOUQR010000252.1 GCA_030625525.1 Pseudomonadota bacterium
TGTTGCACCTTATTCAGGTTGCTCAATGGGTGAATATTTTCGTGACCGCGGTGAAGATGCCTTAATTATTTATGATGATTTGACCAAGCAAGCTTGGGCTTATCGTCAAATTTCATTGTTATTACGCCGCCCACCTGGACGCGAAGCTTATCCTGGTGATGTATTTTATATCCATTCACGTTTATTAGAGCGAGCCGCTCGTGTAAATGCTGAGTATGTTGAAAAAATGACAAATGGCGAGGTCAAAGGCAAAACGGGTTCATTAACCGCCTTACCTATCATTGAAACGCAAGCGGGCGATGTCTCCGCATTCGTTCCAACCAATGTGATTTCCATTACGGATGGCCAGATATTTTTGGATACGGATTTATTTAATTCAGGTCTTCGTCCTGCGATTAATTCAGGTTTGTCCGTTTCTCGAGTCGGGGGCGCAGCGCAAACTAAAATCGTTAAGAAACTCGGTGGTGGGTTACGTTTAGCGGCTGCACAATATCGTGAACTAGAAGCCTTTTCACAATTTGCTTCTGATTTAGATGAGGTGACCCGCAAACAGCTAGAGCGCGGTCAACGTATCATGCAAATTTTAAAACAAAATCAATATTCTCCTTTATCCGTTGCAGAGATGGCCGTGTCTTTGTTTATTACCGATAAAGGTTATTTAGATGATATTGAATTAAATCGAGTCCGTGATTTTGAACAAGCCATGTTAGAGCATATGCGCCATAATTGTTTAGAGTTGATGGCAAAAATTAACGAGGCCGGTGCTTATAATGATGACATCGAGAAAGCGCTGCACGACGCTGCGGCTGATTTCAAAAAAACAGGTTCTTGGTAATCAACAGAGTAAATAGGTAACTAACATGGCAGCAGGCCGCGAGATACGCAATAAAATACAGAGCATCAAAAACACGCAAAAGATCACTAAAGCGATGGAGATGGTGGCTGCGAGTAAGATGCGTAAAGCACAAGATCGTATGGCACGATCAAAGCCATATTCTGAGCGTATTTACGATGTGATCACCCATATCGCAAAAAGTCACGCGGAATATCATCATATTTTTCTCGAGCAACGCGAAGTGAAGCGTGTCGGATATATTATCGTAGGAAGTGATCGCGGTTTATGTGGCGGTCTAAATACGAGCCTGTTTAAAACGGCTATTCAAGAATTAAAGCAGTGGCAAGAACAAGACGTTGCAATCGACTTATGTATTCTTGGTCGAAAAGCGGAAGTGTTTTTCAAACGTCATGGTGGAAATGTTTTAGGGAGCGCAACACATCTAGGCGATTCACCTAAAATTTCAGACGTGGTTGGTATTGTTAAAGTCATGCTGGAAGCGTTTGAAAAACAAAAAGTTGATGCGGTTTATGTGGTCTATAACCAATTTGTGAATACTATGGTGCAAAAGCCCCATGTTCAACAGTTATTACCCTTGCCAGCATCCGAAGAAGAAACATTGCAGCATTATTGGGATTATATTTATGAACCTGATGCGCGTGAATTATTAGAATCACTCTTAAGTCGCTACATTGAAGTTGAAGTTTATCAGGCCGTCATTGAAAACTTTGCGTGTGAACAATCCGCACGAATGGTTGCCATGAAGTCAGCGTCTGATAATGCGAGTGATTTAATCGAAGAGTTTCAACTCGCTTATAACAAAGCGAGACAGGCGGCGATCACCCAAGAGATTTCAGAAATTGTCGCGGGAGCTGCGGCCGTTTAGGCGGTGAACTTAACATTTTTTATATTGAATTTATTAGCGGAGATTTTTAAATGACTGTAACAGCAGAAGTGAGCATCAGCATCGGCACTGTTGTCGAAATCATCGGTGCGGTGGTCGACGTTGAATTTGAACGCGGTTCAGTTCCAAAAATTTATGATGCGTTAAAGCATAAAGAATCAGGCTTAACCTTTGAAGTGCAACAGCAGCTGGGTGACGGTATTGTTCGAACGATTGCCATGGGAACCACCGATGGCTTGAAGCGCGGGATTAAGTTAGAAAATACTGACCAACCGATTCAAGTGCCGGTTGGTGAAAAAACGCTGGGTCGCATTATGAATGTACTTGGCGAGCCGATTGATGAAGCCGGTCCCATTGGGGCCGCTGACGAATGGTCAATTCACCGCAAGGCTCCGTCTTATGAAGAACAAGCCAATAGCCAAGAATTATTAGAAACAGGTATTAAGGTTATTGATTTACTTTGCCCCTTTGCTAAGGGTGGTAAAGTGGGTTTATTCGGTGGTGCCGGTGTAGGTAAAACCGTTAACATGATGGAGCTTATTCGTAACATCGCATTAGAGCACAGCGGTTATTCTGTATTCGCGGGTGTGGGTGAGCGTACTCGTGAGGGTAATGACTTCTATCACGAAATGAAAGATTCAAGCGTACTGGATAAAGTGTCTCTCGTATATGGTCAGATGAATGAGCCTCCAGGTAACCGTTTACGCGTAGGCTTAACGGGCTTAACCCTGGCTGAAAAATTCCGTGATGATGGTCGTGACGTTTTATTATTCATCGATAATATTTATCGTTATACCTTAGCGGGTGTGGAAGTGTCAGCATTACTCGGACGTATGCCATCAGCGGTAGGTTACCAACCTAACTTGGCTGAAGAAATGGGTATGTTACAAGAGCGCATTACTTCTACTAAAACGGGATCAATTACTTCGATTCAAGCGGTGTACGTACCGGCGGATGATTTAACCGATCCGTCACCTGCAACAACGTTTGCGCATTTAGATGCAACCGTCGTGCTGTCTCGCCAAATTGCGGAGTTAGGTATTTACCCGGCGGTGGATCC
>DAOUQR010000046.1 GCA_030625525.1 Pseudomonadota bacterium
AACTCTAGTTCTTTAAATTCAGAGTAGGCTTTAATAACGTTGTTCGAAAGTCGAGAAGTTTGTGGCGTCATCTGTTCTTTCTTAAATTCGCTGAAGTCATCTTCTGAAAAATTCGTCAACCAATGCACAAAAGACCCGTAAAATTTAAATATAAGCTGAGCATACCCCGCATGAAACATTGTAGGCTCATAGGCATCTGGTTTATAGTTATGCTCCCCCATCCTAGCCGAAGCACTAGCAATAGCCTCATTAAGAAACAAATAAAATGAATGTCGTGCCTGGTGAATCAAGTATTTGTTATCTTTGAAAAAGCTAAGAACGCTATCAAACGCGGTCGAGTTAGATTTATTGATTTGTAATTTAAAATGATTGAGCAACTTAATCGCGAACGCATATTTCGTAGTTGGGTCCAAATATTTATCTAGACTCACATTCCCTCTTAGTTCTTCAACCAGGTCAGAATCCAATGCCCCCTCATACAAGTCGTCTTTAGTAATCGACTCAGAATAGTTGGTCGACCAATAATAGAACAAAGCATTGGACATCGCTTTTAAAAAGGCAACATTAAGATATTGTTTTATTTGATCTCGGGAATCAAAGTCTTTCGATTTTTCAGCTGCGTGCGCTATCTTCAAAACCAATTTAAACGGATTAACTAAATCACTGTATCGTTTTGCCAAACTGGTGACGGTGAAAATTAATTGCTGGGCCACCTCAAATTTATCTCGATAGTTTTTTGGTGATTCATGCAGTATTTCGCCCATTACATGAACACCACAAAGATGCAAAAGCAGATCGTAAATTTGTGATAATTTTGTGGTGTAAGCAATATAGGCTTCTGGATCACCGGGTTGACTCCAAAATTCAGGAATACTTTCTTGACCAAAAACTTTTTCGGTGTAATCAAATTTTACGAAACAAAAAAATTGATTAATTTCTTCCAGCTGCGTAGGTTTGTTATTTATCAAATTTTTAAATTGTTCTTTATTCTCATCCAGCTCATCAAAAGATTTTTCAATCAAATTATACAATTCACTTAATACATCATCCACACCATTTTTTTTAGGCGTCCCGTGTTGACGACTATTGTGAAATTCGATGAATAGGTTTTTAAGAAGTTGGATAAACGCCGGCGTAAATGTGCTTTCGTGTCCATTGACTTGACTCTGCATAAACGCTTTAAATGGATTAACAACTTCCTCGTCGTTTTTTTTGTGAGCATGCTTTTCATTTTCTTTGTCAAGAACTTCTTTAACCACAGGAAAATTACCGGTAATAGCTTTAATATGATCACTTAACAGTTTTGTTGTCGGTGTTTCAGGCGTTGAGGGATGTTCATCATCGAGCGCTTTCTTTTTTTGTGGTGTTTGAAACATACATACTGGTGCATTATCTTCAAGTAATTGCGAAACAATCGTTCGATATGCGACCACTAAACGTCGCCCTAAATGTGGCAAAGCATCTCTCACCACTTCTTTCATTGGTTCTTTAAGCAGAGGGCTTTTTAAATTTTCTTCATCAAGACACTTATCTGACACGTCCATTAGGTGATGGAAAGCAAGCATATTGTTAAGAGCCAGCAAAGTCATTTCAACCCTAGGTAAGGTAAAAAATTGCCTGAGCGTAACAAGGTCCTCCTCCTCATAAGAATCCAGATAGTTACGTATAAGATCTTCTAGCATGGCAAGACCAAACTTAACCAACGTGGAATCTTTAGCCATGCTGAATTCATGTTTCTTCATGATCGCATTCCACAACGCTGTAATGAAGTTTTCATTAATCCGATTGCTATCCACAGACTCATCTGCATTTAGAATAATATCGAATGGATTGTCTTTTACCAATTTGAGTGGCTTACTTGGGGTCAAACATATACTTAAATTAGAAGTTTGCCCGCCAAAAGCTCCTGTCAGCGGCGTTCTGGGCGAAAGCCTGGGATTGACACGTTGAGGCGTTCCGAGATTATCCTCATCCTTCCCTTTAGAATTACTGCGTCTTCTAGTAATACCTATGGGGGTCTCAACCACTCGCCTTTTTCCAGCAAAGTTGCGTTCTTGGCCATTCGGTGTTTTGTCAAAAGTACTAATGATTCTAAAGGAAGAATCTCCATCAGATTCTTCAGCAAACGATCTATCCCAAGAGGATTGACTATCGAACGAATTTTTCCGTGGAGTTTGGTTTAAAATACCAATGGGAGCTGAACGTTTATCTGAGTCAAAAGATAAACTACGACGCTTTTCTTGCTTTTTATCCTCAGATCCATCAGAAACTGACTCTGTCGTTTCCGTATTATTATTGTTATTGTTGTTTTCAAATTGAGAAGTTTTATCAAATAAACCAGAACCAGAACGATTACGACCAAGATCACCACCTTCCATTTCAATACATCCTCTTGAAAGTTTTTCATATTTTTGACGCGTCAAATACTACGCGAATCCCCCTCCAAAGTCGACTAAAATTTCTGCGAATCGTTCACTTTGGGCAAAGCTTGATCATTTTTGCTATACTTTACCCATCTACAATCATGATGTTTTGTAGATAACTAGGAGCCTAAATAAAATGATTAAAACAGAAATAACAGTAAAATCATGGCTCAGTCTGGTACTGGCTGTCTTCACTTTCGTTATCATGACGACCAGTGCTATCACATACGCCTATCAGGGTGATGGGTTTTATCGACATACCTTTTGGTACCCGCGCTATCAAAGTGCTCGTTTGGATGCTTGCTATTCATCCAAAAGTCACTGCGGCTGGCGTGCAGCCAATGCCTATTGCCGTGTTAAAGGCTTTAATAAAGCCTTATTCTGGCGCATGGATTATGGTGTGCGTAAAACTCGCATGATTGGGAATAGCAAACGTTGTAAGAGTGGTCATTGTACGGGTTATAGCTACCTCACTTGTGGTGGTCATTCCTATCATCGCCCACCGACACGCTATATCCGCATGATCCATAACCCTTTATACAAAGGGAATCGTCTTGATAGCTGCTCAAATGGCACCAATAAATGCTCGCAACGTGCTGCCAGTAATTATTGCCGTTACCGCGGTTATCGTTATGCGACGGATTGGCGTTTGCTACGTGACGTTCCTCCAACACGCGTTATGAATTCGAAGAAAATGTGTCGAAGCCGTAGCTGCGATAGTTACCGTTGGGTACGTTGTGCGTTATAGAACGCAATTATGATTGACAGACTGAGTGTAACTTGGAAAAATCGGTTCTTTTTTACATGAGAAAGAATTGCGATGTTAGATCCAAAATTATTGCGCCAAGATATCGATGATGTCGCAAAGCGCTTACTTGTTAAAGGATTCGAATTAGATACGAATCGATTTAATGAATTAGAGTCCAAACGTAAAGCCTTGCAGACCCACACGCAAGAATTGCAAAACATTCGCAATACAAAATCAAAATCGATTGGTCAGGCAAAAGCGCAAGGGCAAGATGTTCAAGCTTTGCTGGATGAGGTCGCAAAAATTGCAGGTGACTTGGAAAATAGTGAAAAAGAATTCCACGCTGTGCAGCAAGATTATGATGCGTTTTTAGCAAATATTCCGAATATTCCCGATGAATCTGTACCTGAAGGGAAAACCGAAGATGACAACATTGAAATTCGTACCTGGGGCGAACCAACGCAATTTGATTTTGAAGCCAAAGAGCATGATCAACTGGGTGAAGCCTTAGGTTTATTAGATTTTGAAACCGCGGTGCAAATGTCGGGGTCACGTTTTGCAATTATGTATGGTCCATTCGTGCGATTACACCGCGCACTGATTCAATTGATGATTGATACGCATACCCGTGAACATGGTTATGAAGAAATTTATGTGCCCTATCTTGTGACCGATAAAGCCTTATATGGCACAGGGCAACTCCCTAAATTCGCGGATGATCAATTTAAAGTTGAAAGTGAACACAATCACTATTTAATTCCAACCGCGGAAGTGCCTGTCACAAATACCGTGCGCGATCAAATTTTACCGGAAGCAGATTTACCGATTAAATATACCTGTCATACCCCCTGTTTTCGTTCTGAAGCGGGCTCCTATGGTAAAGATACACGCGGTTTGATTCGTCAACATCAATTTGAAAAAGTTGAATTGGTTTGGGTTGTGAAACCTGAAGAATCAGTTGAAGCGTTAGAACAACTCACACAACATGCCGAAACTATTTTACAAAAACTCCAGCTCCCCTATCGTGTGGTTGCTTTATGTGGAGGTGATTTGGGATTTAGCGCAACGAAAACGTATGACATTGAAGTTTGGCTACCAGGCCAACAGCGTTATCGTGAAATTTCATCTTGCAGTAATTGTCTGGATTTTCAAGCACGACGTCTCCACGCTCGCTGGCGGAATACTGAGACTGGCAAACCTGAATTGGTGCACACTTTAAACGGATCGGGCTTAGCTATCGGTCGTACTTTAGTGGCGATTTTAGAAAACTATCAAGATGCGAAGGGTAATATTCAAGTGCCTGAAGCGTTGTGGCCGTATATGGGACATGTGAGAGAGATCACTGCGAGATAGTTTTTTCCCCAAGTGTCAGCCAAATATACAGTTCACAGCCGCGCTCTCTGCATGCGCGGCTGTGAACGGTCTATTTGTGAGAGCTATTTTTATTGCTTAGATTTATCAAGCGACTTCAAAAATTCGAGTTTTTCTTTGATTTTCTTTTCAAGGCCGCGATCTGTGGGTTGGTAATATTCTTTTTTTGGTAAACCTTCGGGGAGATAGGTTTCGCCAGCGGCAAATGCGTGTTCTTCATTGTGAGCATAGCGGTAGTCTTTACCGTAATCTAAATCTTTCATTAATTTTGTTGGGGCGTTGCGAATGTGCATAGGGACTTCGAGTGAGCCGTATTTTTTAACGTCGCTCATGATTTCATTATAGGCGCTGTATACCGCATTGCTTTTAGCGCAGACGGCTAAATAGACAATGGCTTGGGCGATGGCTAATTCGCCTTCGGGGCTGCCTAAACGCTCATACGTCTGCCAGGCGTTTAATGCGAGCTCTAAACCTCGCGGATCGGCAATGCCAATATCTTCGGTAGCCATACGTACAACGCGGCGGATGATGTAGCGCGGATCGCAACCACCGTCAATCATTCTGGCAAACCAATACAAAGCACCATCGGGAGATGAGCCTCGCACTGATTTATGAAGGGCTGAAATTTGATTATAAAAATCTTCACCATGTTTGTCGAAGCGTCGGGCTGTTCCCACCAAGGCTTCTTCAATGATTTCATCCGTCACTTGATCTAAGTCATTGACTTGGACTAATTGGACAATCACTTCTAAATAATTTAAACAACGTCTGGCATCACCATCAGCCGCTTGGGCCAGGCGAGTGCGATGCTGATTAGGAAAATCTAACAAACCATCTTCTTGATTAGCGATATAAATGGCTCGATCGATGATCTGCAATAAACTGGCTTCCTCTAAGCGCTTTAAGACATAAACACGTGCACGAGATAACAAGGCACTGTTTAATTCGAAGGATGGATTTTCGGTCGTGGCACCAATCAAGGTAAAGGTACCATCTTCAACATAAGGCAAAAACGCATCTTGTTGCGCTTTGTTAAATCGATGAACTTCGTCAATGAATAAAATGGTTTTTTGATTGAAAACGTCGCGTGCTTTTTCTGCTTTGGCTTGAGCTGCTCGGATATCTTTAACGCCTGAAAGCACAGCCGACAATTGAATAAATTGTGCCTTGGCATTTTTTGCGAGCAGTCTAGCTAAGGTTGTTTTCCCCGTCCCCGGCGGCCCCCATAAAATCATGGAATGCAACTCACCCGTTTCGATAGCAACGCGCAACGGCTTTCCGGGCGCTAACAAATGATGTTGACCAATGAATTCATCAAGATTTTTAGGCCGCAAACGTGCGGCGAGTGGAGCAAATACCGTCATTTAAAATGTAACTTGTCTCGTTTTTAACTCAGCAACTCGGCTATAGGTACAATCTGTTTTAATGGTACCACGAGACTTCAGTTCATTGGCAGCTAATTGTAACTGAGATAAGTAAGTTCGAATCACCGGTGGTAAAAAACATAAGCCATCTATGTATTGGGTAAAAGGAGTAAACAATGTATTAAGCGGCACAGATAAGCGTGCATTAAGAGGCATCAATGTATCTTTGCACAGCTTATGCAAGGCTTTCGCGCTGTTATGAACGCGATTTAACTGCTGATAATGTTCATGCGTATATTGCATTTTTTGTTTGCACACAAGCGTTTGATAATCCGTGACACACTTCAAATGTGAGGAGATTTTCGTTGTGACCTCATCCCAAACTGCCGTAAAATCTTTATCGAGTGTTTCAGGCATAAATCCAGATTCACGATACAGTGTTGTTTGTCTGTCAAGTGCTCGTTTAAAACAAGCTAGTTTTGAATTCTTTTCGATCAGCATGATAATTAATGCTTTATGATCATACTCTGTCACCGTACGCGCTAACTTTTTGCAGGCTTTACGTTCAGTGTCTAATAATTGAGATAACACGGTCGCATCTTCATACTCACCGAGTTTATCTAAAATTTCATTGTCTGACATTACAAACATCTCCAACCATTTTCCATCCAAGCTGGATTGTAAATCTTCCATTTCAATATCATCAGGATTGATATATTTATACATATTATTTCACACTCATTGTTGGTGTTTTTGAAAAAGCATTGCTTAGAGTAACTTCGTTATTTTCAGGGAGTTTTTTCTCGGAAAAAACCAACTTTCTACGCACTCCTTTTGACTGTCTAAACCTTCTTTTGTTTTTCGTTGCTTTAACGTTCACGATTGGACTTAGCAAGGCTTTTTGATGTTGTTGATACTCGAGTGCAAGATCAGCGACAAGGGTTTTAATCTTATTCAAACGCCATTTAGTCAAAAATCGCCTTAACCAACCCGCTGTGTTAGCGGATGTGGTTGTTAGCGTATCAAGAGAGTCTTTCAGTGCAGTAATTTTGGCATTGATATCAGCCGGTCTAGTCATAATTATATTATATTGCTGTTTAAGATCGTTTAAATCATCTTTTAAGACATCTTTAAAATATCGCCACTCTCTAAAAGCTTGATGTGCTGCACGTTGCTGAACTTTAGCATAGCTTTTTGGACCCTGATCAGTTCGGTATTTTAAAATACGTTGCAACACTAAATTTGCCACCTCTTGTTCTAATCTTTTATCTTTAGTATTATTTGAATCACTACTAAATCCATCCTGTACCACGAGCCACTGAGCAACTTCAATGCTTGCTAAATAATTTGCAAACAGCTGTGCTTGTGTCAGCGTTCGAAGGTTTTTATCCAAGGCATAACTAAGAAAATGTCGACTAATATCATCGTTAGCGAAGTAAGAAGCAATCGCTTCCGAATCAGACGACAGTTTTTGATGAGTTCTATGAATTAAACGCAACGATTGTACAAGTTCGATCTGACTTGTCGTTAACTGAATCGCGTTGGGTTCTCGGGTCATTCTTGTTCGTTTACGTGAACCAATCAGCTTG
>DAOUQR010000002.1 GCA_030625525.1 Pseudomonadota bacterium
CAGGTGCCCCGCCTAGCGTGAAAGTACAAGGGAAAATGACAGCTATTGAAGATGAAAAATTAGCGCCCGGACGCGCTCATGAAATCGCTTTAAGCACCCTAAGTGATGAACAAAAACAGGTATTCAAACAAACGTCTGAAATGAATCTCTCGATGTCTAAAAGGGGCCTCGGTCGTTTCAGAGTGAATATTTTTCGCCAACGCAACGAAACGGGCATGGTCATTCGATACATTAAAGTCGATATTCCAGAGTTACGTGAACTCGGTGTTCCTGAGATCGTTCAAAAAATCAGTATGGAAAAACGTGGCTTGGTTTTATTGGTGGGTGCAACAGGTACCGGTAAATCGACGACACTAGCTTCCTTAATAGACCACAGAAATATGCATGCTGCCGACCATATTATTACGATTGAAGATCCCATTGAGTATGTCTACTGCAATAAAATGTCGATTGTAAATCAACGCGAAGTCGGTATTGATACCGAAAGCTACGAATCAGCTTTGCAAAATACATTAAGACAAGCACCCGATGTCATTTTAATTGGAGAAATTCGTGCACGTGAAACCATGGAACATGCGATTGCATTTTCTGAAACCGGGCATTTATGTATGTCGACCTTACATGCAAATAATGCCAACCAAGCACTCGATCGCATTATTAACTTTTTTCCTGAAGAACGCAGGTCGCAGCTGTTACTCGATTTATCCTTAAATTTGCGAGGCATTATTTCACAGCGCTTAGTACCCGGCACCAATAATCGCCGCGTCGCTGCATTTGAAATTTTAATTAATTCACCTTTAATCAGCGATCTCATCCGTCGTGGCGATATCCACGAGATTAAAGAAACCATGCTTAAATCTGAAAATCTCGGTATGAAAACCTTTGACTCGGCTCTTTATGACTTATACATGGATGGTCGTATTTCCTTAGAGGAAGCGCTGCGCAACGCCGATTCACAAAATAACTTGCGCTTGCGCATTTCTCTCCAAGAAAAAAATCCAGCCAGCAGTGGATTAAGCCTAAGCTTGGAAGAGGAAGAGGAAGATAAAAACAATCAACAAATACACGGCAATGGATTGTCGCTAGAAAAGAGAAATGATAATCAGAACTCCTAAATTTTAGCTTGAAGTATTGATGGATCCTGCGAGCAAACAATGTTCGGATTGCGATCCGAATATTTTGTTGATTTATTCGGAATGCGATCCTATACTAGGTTTAACCTAAAAAAGTAGGAAGCACCATGTTAACGAGCTTATTTGAACTAAGCCGAGAATTCATTAAGTTAAAAAATCAGAAATTTCGACGATATTTTATGTCGCAGGAGAATGCACTGACTGAACGATTGTCGATATTACTTGGACAGCGAGGGATTGGTAAAACAACCATGATCATCCAGCACCTACTGGATTGCGCTGATGGCGACCCGCTTAGCGATAAAATATTATATATCCAGGCCGATCACTTCATCATGAATCAATCAAGCCTCTATGAAGTTGCCAAAGATTTTAAGCTAATGGGAGGCAAATTTTTAGCGCTGGATGAAATTCATAAGTATGATAACTGGTCGATGGAATTAAAAAGCATTACTGACAGTTATCCAGACTTAAAGATCATTGCTTCAGGCAGTTCTGCACTAGAAATTCACCGGGGTAGCCATGACTTAAGTCGACGCGCATTGGTCTACCATATTTTAGGTATGTCCTTTCGTGAATACCTAGCACTCAATTGTGATCTGCATTTTTCTGCCTACTCGCTTGAAGAAATACTCACTAACCATGTTGAAATTGCCGATACGATTGTTACGCAAATTAAACAAAAGAATGAAGCTGTTATCCCCTTATTTCAACGCTATTTACAATTTGGCTATTACCCTTACTACAATGAATTTAACGACTCAGCCAAGTTTAAAATGACACTCGAGCAAAATATTCATACCACTTTAGAATCGGATTTAAGAGCGATTTATCCTCAACTGACTTCACACAGCATTAAAAAAATACGTCAATTACTCAGTTATATTGCATTGAACGCACCATTTTCCCCCAATTGGTCGAATTTGAAAAAATTTCTTGAACTGGGCGATGAGCGCACACTTAAAAATTATCTAAAATACCTAGAAGATGCCGGCCTAGTGGTTGCCGTTTATAAAAGCTCAAAGATTTTGAGTAAATTAGATACTCCAGCAAAAATATATTTGCAAAATTCCAATTTAATGCAAGCCATTGCAAACGAAAAAATGAATATCGGAACGGCACGAGAAATTTTCTTCTATAACATGCTCATGAAAAACCACGAGCTTAGCGTCCCTATCAATGGAGATTTTTTAGTCGATGACAATGCCGTGTTTGAAATTGGTGGTCGTAAGAAAAGCTTCAATCAAATCAAAGATCATCAACATGCTTATATTGCCAGTGACAACATTGAGGCGGGATTCCAAAATAAAATTCCTTTATGGTTATTTGGTTTTTTATATTAAACATAAATACAAAAAGGCGACCGAGGCCGCCTTTTTTTGAGCTTATAAGCTAGTAAGAACTGCGTGATTTACATCATGCCGCCCATTCCGCCCATTCCACCCATGCCGCCACCCATGCCACCGGCATCAGCTGGTGCGTCATCTTTTGGTAACTCAGCAACCATGCATTCAGTGGTTAACATGAGGCTCGCAACAGATGCAGCATTTTGTAATGCTGTACGAGTGACTTTAGTTGGATCCAGGATTCCTAGATTAATCATGTCACCATACTCACCCGTCGTTGCATTGAAACCAAATGAGCCTTTGCCATCAACAACTTTGGCAGCAACAACAGACGCTTCAAAACCAGCATTGGCTACGATTTGACGTAATGGGAATTCAATCGCACGACGTAAGATATCAACACCCATGTTCTGGTCATCGTTTTCACCTTCAACCGTGTTCAATGCTTTTTGTACACGAATCAAAGCGACACCACCACCAGGTACGATACCTTCTTCAACCGCAGCGCGAGTTGCATGTAATGCATCTTCAACGCGTGCTTTTTTCTCTTTCATTTCAACTTCAGTTGCAGCACCGACTTTAATCACGGCAACACCGCCAGCGAGTTTTGCAACACGTTCTTGGAGTTTTTCACGATCATAGTCAGAGCTAGTATCAGCAATTTGAGCACGAATTTGTGTAATACGAGCAGCAATTGCTTTTTGTTTACCAATGCCATCAATCATAGTTGAATTTTCTTTTGTGATAACAACGCGTTTAGCTGAACCTAAGTCTTCGATGCCAGCACCTTCCAGCGTTTTACCAACTTCTTCAGAAATCACTTCGCCACCCGTTAAAATAGCGATGTCTTGTAACATAGCTTTACGACGGTCACCAAAACCAGGTGCTTTAACCGCGCAAACTTTAACGATGCCACGAATGCTATTAACAACTAACGTTGCTAAGGCTTCGCCTTCAACATCTTCAGAGATAATCATTAATGGACGACCTGATTTAGCAACGGCTTCTAATAAACCGAGTAAATCACGGATATTCGAAATTTTCTTATCCACTAATAAGATATAAGGATTTTCTAATTCAGCCGTCATGTTTTGCTGATTGTTGATGAAATATGGAGAAATGTAACCGCGATCGAATTGCATACCTTCAACCACAGACAATTCATTTTCAAGACCGGCACCATCTTCAACAGTGATAACACCTTCTTTACCCACTTTAGTCATAGCTTCAGCGATGATTTCACCAACAGACAAATCAGAGTTAGCAGAAATAGTACCGACCTGTGCAATCGCTTTGTTGTCTTTGCAAGGTTTAGACATTTTCTTCAGTGCAACAACAACAGCTTCCACACCTTTATCAATACCACGTTTCAAATCCATTGGATTCATGCCAGCAGCAACGGCTTTTTGGCCTTCAACTAAAATAGCACGTGCTAATACAGTCGCAGTTGTCGTACCGTCACCCGCATCGTCAGAAGTTTGTGAAGCCACTTCTTTCAACATTTGTGCGCCCATGTTTTTGAATTTGTCTTTAAATTCAATTTCTTTAGCAACTGAAACACCGTCTTTAGTTACAGTCGGTGCGCCAAAGGCTTTTTCTAAAATAACGTTACGACCTTTAGGGCCCATGGTTACTTGTACCGCATTTGCTAGTTCATTCACACCAGCCAACATTTGATGACGCGCGTCATCACTAAAAATTAATTCTTTAGCAGCCATTTTAATGGTTCCTCTATAAATATGATTAAATTAACCAATGATTCCCATGATGTCGTCTTCACGCATCACGATAAGTTCTTTACCGTCGATTTTAATTTCGGTGCCAGCATATTTACCAAATAATACTTCATCACCTTTTTTAACATCGAGGTTACGGACATCACCGTTATCTAAAATTTTACCCGTGCCAACAGCGACAACTTCGCCGCGACTTGGTTTTTCTTTAGCGGTGTCAGGTAGTACAATACCACCTTGTGTTTTTTGCTCTTCTTCGAGACGACGTACGACAACACGGTCGTGTAAAGGGCGGATCTTCATTGCCATTGGATAGTTCTCCTGCTGAGATAGTGAAAAAAAATCAGTGCTGATTTAGCACTCTCCGTTAAGGAGTGCTAATAATAGGGGCATAACTTAAATAGTCAAGGGCAAGGGGGAAGATTTTTTGAAACTTTTCAAAGCACCGGGCCTTGCTGTATGCTCTAGCCTCTTTTTTTGCTTAGTCTAATTAAAAATGCACCAACGTAGTTATTTACCTTATATAGTGTTTCTGACCGGTTTTTTATTCCTGATGATTTTATGCCTGCAAGCACCTGTGATTGCACCGATGTTAGGCTCAGGATTAGTCGGAAAAAGCTTAGGTCTAGGGCATATTGTTATACCCGCTATTATTTTTACCTTGCTCACTCGCATAGTCTTGTGGCTATTGCTTGGCTTTATTTGCCATTGGATGACTCAGCAAGTCGCCGCGTGTTTTCAATTAAAAGACAAGCATCACTTTAACTTGGCGTTAGGCTTATGGCTGTGCGGCGTTGTCTTTGTCTTTATGCTCAATCAAGTTTTATTCCCGCGATCACTTTATACAGATTTAACGGCAACGATTATCCCTAACGCCTTGGCTTGGTTACTAATGATTCTCAGTGGCGCTATTGCTTGCCTCGCGTTTATTGTTGCTTTAGTGCAAACGATGCGGTGTCATGGACGTCAATTTATTTTCATGTGTATTTTATTCGTGGCTTTCGTTGGATGGTACGCGTATCTAAACCATGCCGCGCCAGTACAAACATCCAATCGCCCTAATATTTTTATTATCGGTTTGGATTCAGTGCGACCTGATTATGTTGACTACTATGATGGAAAAACAAACTATACGCCGTCGCTCGATCGTTTTTTTGCAAAAGCGAGCACTTTTACACAAGCAACCACACCGTTAGCTCGAACCTACCCCGCCTGGGTGAGCATCCTAACCGGCGAGTATCCTGCTCACAATGGTGCACGCTATGATTTAATTGATCCCAGCTATGTGAATCGATCACACATGCTTGGAAAAATATTAAAAGCCCACGGCTATTATCGAATTTATGCGACGGATGAAACGCGCTTTAGTCATATTGATCAAAGTTATGGTTTTGATCAACTGATCACACCGTCTCTGACTGTGAATGACTTTTTAATTGGTAATTTTAATGATTC
This sequence comes from Pseudomonadota bacterium, assembly GCA_030625525.1. Classification (GTDB taxonomy): domain Bacteria; phylum Pseudomonadota; class Gammaproteobacteria; order DAOUQR01; family DAOUQR01; genus DAOUQR01. The sequence goes on from DAOUQR010000002.1 coordinate 5,668, forward strand.
ACCGATTGTGAATTTTATGGCGAATACATTTTTAGGACGCTGGCTCTTTCCCTATAATTATGCCAATCGAGGCGATAATGTACGTTATAAACCCGCGACATTTTTACAACAAATAAATTTTTCGATGAATCATGTTTCGCAGCAACCGATTTTTATGAGTATTCACTTTTGTCTTTCGCATTGGCCTTATGTATGGGCGAACTCTAAACTAGGAATGTTTCCGCCTAAAACTTTAAAAGAAGGCAAAGCACTTTACACGGCAGGGCTCAAAGCCGTTGATCAACAGTTTGGTGAATTTATTACATACCTTAAAACGCGCGGTCTGTTAAAAAACAGTATTATTGTTGTCATCTCTGATCACGGCGAAACGATTGGCTTTCCCGGTTCTCGTGTGACCCTTGCTAAAAATTATCGCCCAAAAAACGGGAAAAATCATGTCAAATTCGCTCAATATTTAAAACAATACAAATTGGGGCCACTGGACCAAAGCTGGGGACACGGAACCGACTTGTTAAGTTTCGCCCAAAACAAAATTATTTTTGGCTGGCAATTACATGGCTTTGCAAATAACGTTACAAAAAAAATAGCGACACCGGTTGATCTGATCGATATCAAGCCCACTATTTTAGACTTGATCGCCACACAAGATCCGATCCACCAACAAAATAAAACCATTGATGGCGTTTCTTTAGAACCTCTCATTAACGGAAAAAAAGACACGTTATCTAAAAGACCTTTTTATTTTTCATCTGGATTTTCACCGATCATTATTGACTATAAGGCACCACAACTTAAATATATTGTTAAAATTGCCATGCAGAAATACCGCGTTGTGCCCAGTAACGGTCGTTTAGAAATGAAATCATCACTTCATCAAGAGGTATTGGATTTTAAACAGATGGCGATTTTAGATGGCGAATGGTTTTTAGTGAAATATCCATCTAAAACCAAACCAGTTTGGGTGCTATTTAATACACAGTCTAAATTGTGGACCGATAACCTAGATTCAAGGTTTGCTTTAAACAGCCCAATTAAAAGATTACAACAAAAAGTGAATACATTTTTTAAACCTGAAAAACCACACAGAACTGAAGCCCGATCTTAAAACCTGGCTCCAGAAATTCTTTTCGATATAACTATACTGCAGATTGCAACATACCAAAAAGCTCGTCTTTAACTTTCAGACGTTTCTTTTTAAGTTCTTCTAAATGCTCATCGGTTGTCACTTCAATATCAACTTCAAACCGATTGATTTGTTTTTGCAAATCATGGTGTGTTTCAAACAATTTTTGGAAATGTAAATTGTTGATTTTAAGTTGATGAATTTGCTCTCGATATTCAGGGAATTCGTGAACGAGATCATGATGTTCTTCAGACATAAGATTTTCTCCAAGCTAGTTAATTCAGTTCAAGATTATACTACAGTTACACCATTTTTTAAAATAGACGATCCGCTCCACTGACGCGCATAAATTTTTAGACTACAATCATCGCTCTAATCTCACGAAGACTTTTACTATGATGAAGCGAATTCTCGTTGTTTTTTTTGGACTGGTGGCAGCGATCATCTCCACCGCTCAACCCTTACCAGGCGATCAAGCTTTCAAGCTCACTACTCGCATCATTGATTCCACGACTGTTATGGTGCAGTGGAAAGCGCATGCGGGGTATTTCCTCTATCGCAATCACTTTAAATTTAGTGTTGATAAACCTGAAAAAGCACAACTTGGTATGGTGTTATTGCCTCAAGGTGAGCATTTGCGAAACCAAATCGATATTCCAGTTCCAATCTTAGGACTACAAGCCGGTAAAGTTAATTTAAAAGTCGCTTATCAGGGTTGTGCTGACGATGGTTTTTGTTATCCCCCATCGACTCAATTGGTGCAACTGACCATTAATGATAAATTGGCACTGACCAACGCGCACATTATCACGCCTCCCAGCTCTAAAGTGAAACTCAGCACGACAGATAAAGCGAAACAGATATTACAGCATGACACCTTATTATTCGTATTACTCTCGTTTTTTGGATTTGGTTTACTGCTTGCGTTCACGCCGTGCGTGTTACCGATGATACCGGTATTGTCCGGTATTATTGTCGGCCATGGCCCGAATCTCACGAGCAAAAAAGCCTTCATGCTATCACTTATTTATGTCTTGAGTATGTCGTTTACCTATGCGCTTGTGGGTGTACTGGTTGCCCTGTTAGGTCATAATTTTCAGATCATTTTTCAGCAACCGCTCTTCATTATTCTATTTAGTTTTGTGTTTGTGCTATTGGCCCTGTCCATGTTTGGCTTTTACGATTTGAAATTGCCAGAGTCTTGGCAGAGTAAATTTGCGCATCTGAGTCAAAATCAACACCACGGTGCGTACTTAGGTGTCGCCGTGATGGGCATGCTATCGACCTTGATTTTATCGCCCTGTGTCACTGCGCCTTTAGTGGGTGCGCTCGGTTATATTGCCAGCACCGGTAATGCCTTACTCGGTGGAATTGCCTTGTTTACTTTAGGCTTAGGCATGGGCACACCGTTATTAATCGTTGGAGCTTCTGCCGGAAAGCTTTTGCCTAAAGCAGGTGCTTGGATGAACGCGGTGAAGTCTATTTTTGGGGTAATGCTATTGGCTGTTGCAATATATTTATTGGAACGAATTATTCCCGGACAAATAAGTTTATTGCTCTGGGCTGCGTTGTTGATTATTACCGGACTCTATCTGGGTGCATTAAAACGCAATCAAGCAAGCCAATGGCATAAACTCTGGCAGGGATTGGGGATCATGATGCTCATCTACGGTGGGATGATGGTTGTTGGTGCCGGCATGGGAAACAGTGACCCGCTCAATCCTATTGGTAGTTTAATGTCGCAGAGGCAAACGCAGACATTTAAGAATAATGGTTTGAGCTATCAACCCGTAAAGTCACTGAGTGACGTCAAACGTTTTCTGACGCAAGCGCGTACGAATGGCAAGCAAGTCCTATTGGATTTTTATGCTGATTGGTGTGTTGCATGCAAAGCAATGGACCGAACGACCTTTCAAGATCCCGCGGTGAAGGATGCCTTAAAAAATTATCTCATCCTACGCGCCGATGTCACAGCAAACGATTCGACGGATCAAGCGTTGGAAAATTATTATGGGGTGATCGCACCACCGACAATTTTATTGTTCGATGCTCAAGGTAATGAATTGAAACATGCTCGGATTGTAGGAGAAATGGGCGCAGAGGAATTTATTCGAAGCTTGCCGCAAGCTCGCTAATAAATGTAAATCCAAGATAATTAAGCTGTTCTTAAAAGCAACCCCATTGCTTACAACATAATATCGTCAAGATCTTCGCCTTCGATATTCCGCATAATTTTATGCATGAGCACTTGAGTACCTGCGCCGGTCACTGCTGAAATTTCAAAGACCGGTCCTGTCCAATTAAAACGTTTGATAATATCCTGGCAAATCGCCTCTTGCTCTTCATCCAGCACTAAATCGGTTTTATTTAAAACTAACCAACGTGGCTTTGTGGCCAAATCTTTTGAAAATTTACCTAGCTCTCGCGTGATTGCTTCGGCGTTTTCAACCGGATCAGTGCCATCAAACGGCGCAATATCGATGACGTGCAATAACAACTTGGTGCGCGCTAAATGTTTTAAAAATTGAATACCTAGTCCGAGCCCTTCAGCAGCACCTTCGATCACACCGGGAATATCTGCAATCACAAAACTGCGATGCACCTCCAAACTCACGACACCCAAGTTAGGGTGCAAGGTCGTAAAGGGATAATCAGCAACTTTGGGTCTGGCTGCAGAGACTTGGCTAATCAATGTGGATTTACCGGCATTCGGCATGCCAAGCAGTCCAACATCAGCCAACACTTTAAGTTCTAATTTCAGATCGCGGTGCTCACCTGCTGATCCTTTCGTTGTTTGGGTCGGGGCGCGGTTCGTGCTACTTTTATAGCGCGTATTACCGAGGCCATGAAATCCACCTTGTGCAACTAAGAGTGTTGACTCTGCTTCGGTTAAATCACCCAAACACTCTTCGGTGTCAATGTCATACACCATTGTACCTATAGGCACTTCAATAATTAAGTCATCAGCGCCCTTACCGGTACATTCACTACCACGGCCTTGTTCACCATTTTTGGCTTTAAAGATGCGCTTATAACGAAAATCGATGAGTGTATTGAGGTTTGCTACCGCTTTGAAAAAAACACTACCACCATCACCACCATCACCACCATCAGGTCCACCGCGGGGAACATATTTTTCACGACGAAAACTCAGGCAACCATCACCACCTTTACCGGCTGATACCGAAATTTTTGCCTCATCAACAAATTTCATTTATTACCCCATATAAAAAAGCCCCCTAAAAGGAGGCTTTTATCATTAATGCGTTTATTTACTCAGTCGCTTCTTCGCCAAGCGGCTCAACACAAACGTATTTACGTTTTGGAGCACCTTTCTCAACAAATTTCACACGACCGTGGATTAATGCAAATAAAGTATGGTCTCTACCCATGCCCACATTATCACCACCATGAAACTTCGTGCCTCGTTGGCGAACAATGATTTCACCTGCATTCACAACCTGGCTACCATAGCGTTTAACGCCCAGGTACTTCGGATTGGAATCGCGACCGTTACGAGTACTACCACCAGCTTTCTTATGAGCCATAACCTATCACTCCACTTATGCTTTAATTTCAGTAATTTCTACTGCAGTATAATTCTGACGATGACCCATTTTCTTCATATACTGCTTACGACGTTTGAATTTAATGATTGTCACCTTGTCACCACGAGCATGCTCAACAACTTTGCCGACCACTTTAGCTTTATCGAGATTAGGTTGACCAATCGAGATTTTGTCACCATCAGCGACCATCAAAATCTCATCAAAATTCACGTCAGCACCCGCTTCGAGAGCTAGCGTTTCTAATTTTACCACTTGACCAGGCGCAACACGGTACTGTTTGCCACCACTTCGTATTACCGCATACATAATATTGACTCCAAAGAGCATTAATCGAAAAAACGGACGCGGATTGTAAGCGATCCGGATCTAAATTACAACAGTGTTGTCTAATACAAATTTCAATACAAATTGAGAATTGCTGTGTTCGATAACGGACGTTTGCTTATAAGTTCACTTTACCGTATAATTTTGCTCCTTTTTTATCTACCTGGTCGCAGGGTAGATTGAGAAGAGAAAACACTATTTTTATTGGAGAAGACTATGTCTGATATTGAATTAAATTTACAAACACGTAACGATATAGGGAAAGGTGCGAGCCGCCGCCTACGTCGTATCGCTGATAAAGTACCTGCTGTACTTTACGGTGGTGAAAGCGAAGCGCAATCACTTGAAATAGAACATACGCAAATCCTTAAAGCGGTTAAGCATGATGCTTTTTATTCAAGTATTTTAGATCTGGATGTCGATGGCAAAAAAGTTAAAGCTGTTTTGAAAGCGATTCAACGTCATCCTTTCAAACCTAAAGTCATTCACCTTGATTTCTTACGAGTCTCTGCGAAAGAAGCGATTACCATGCAAGTGCCTATACACTTAATTGGTCAAGACGTTTCTGTAGGCATCAAGGCAGGTGGTTTAATGCAACAATTGATGAATGAAGTTGAAATCAAGTGTTTGCCTAAAGACTTACCTGAACACATCGATTTAGATATCACTGAATTAGAATTGGATCAAACCTTACACCTCAGTGATTTAAAAATACCAACAGGTGTTGAATTTACAGTAACGATCGATGAAAGTCATAACCCAGGTGTTGTTAGCATTAGCACACCGAAAGTGGCTTCTGCTGAAGAAGATGAAGCGCCTGTAGGTGCTGAAGCGGCTAAAGGGCCTGAAGAAGAAGAGGAAGAAGAAGCCGGTGATGAAGAGTAATTCTTTTTTACTCAATCATTCCTGATTCACATTGTCTGCCAAGTAGATACACCGCTTGGCAGACAACACACGTATGACACCCATGAACACCCCAATTAAATTAATTATCGGCCTCGGTAACCCAGGGCCAGAATACGCAGACACACGACATAATGCCGGTGCCTGGCTAATCAAAACCTTAGCCACACAAGCGGGCAAATCCTTGCGTAAAGAAACAAAATTTCATGGCTTGTATACCAAAGCCATCCTCGATAGTCATGATTGTCATTTGCTAACCCCAACCACGTATATGAATCGCAGCGGCCAAGCCGTCAGTGCGCTGATGAAATTTTATAAACTAAAACCTGATCAAATTGCCGTGGCTCATGATGAATTAGATTTACCTGCAGGTACGTGTAAATTAAAAATCGGTGGTGGTCACGGTGGCCATAATGGCTTGAGAGATATTTTTAAAGCCATTGGCACACAAGAATTTTTGCGTATTCGACTGGGCATCGGTCATCCAGGACACCGTGATGATGTCGTTGATTACGTGCTAAAACGTCCATCAAAATCTGACAAAGAGTGTATCGAAACAAATATTACAGAATTGCAAAACACGATGCCGGCAATCCTAACTGGCGATCTTGAGCGCGCCATGCTCGCGCTACACACTAAATAATTTGAGGTAACACACTATGGGTTTTAAATGTGGAATTGTTGGTTTACCCAACGTTGGTAAATCAACCTTATTTAACGCACTCACTAAAGCAGGTATTGACGCACAGAATTATCCATTTTGTACGATTGAACCGAATGTCGGTATGGTCGCGGTTCCTGATGAACGCTTAGACAAAATTGCTGCTATCGTGGTACCACAAAATATACTCCCAACCACCATGCAATTTGTTGATATCGCAGGCTTAGTCAAAGGGGCTGCGCTAGGTGAGGGCCTAGGCAATCAATTTCTATCGCATATTCGCGAAGTGGATGCCATCGCCCATGTGGTCCGCTGTTTTGTCAATGAAGATGTAACCCATGTATCCGGAACGATTAATCCCATTGACGATATCGAAACTATTAATACAGAATTAGCACTCGCAGATTTGGCTACAGCAGAAAAAGCGCTGGATAAAGCTAACAGAAATAGCAAGGGTGGCAATAAAGAAGGCCTCTATGAAAAAGCGGTTTTAGAACGTGTGAAGGCGCATTTAGATGAAGGCAATCCTGTACGCACCTTATCGTTAGAAAAAGATGAACGCGTTGTTGTAAACCGCTGCTTTTTCCTAACAGCCAAACCGGTTTTATACATTGCGAATGTCGATGAAGAAGGCTTTGAAAATAATCCGTTGTTAGATAGCGTTATAGAATACGCCGCAAACGAACAAGCCACGGTCGTCCCAGTATGTGCTGCGATTGAAGCTGAAATAGCCGAACTTGATGACGACGACAAACAAGAATTTTTACAAGAAATTGGTCTGAAGGAAGCCGGTTTAAATCGCGTCATCCGCGCGGGATACGGATTATTGGATCTACAAACCTATTTCACCGCCGGTGTAAAAGAAGTACGCGCTTGGACTGTTAAAATAGGCGCAACCGCCCCCCAAGCCGCCGGTGTTATTCACACTGATTTTGAAAAAGGTTTCATCCGCGCTGAAGTCATAGCATATGAAGACTACATCACATACAATGGCGAACAAGGCGCTAAAGACGCGGGCAAACTTCGAGTTGAAGGCAAAGACTACATAACAAAAGACGGCGATGTCATGCATTTTCGCTTTAACGTATAGAATAAAAAGATGGTTATTAAACAGTTACGTAAATTACTGGCAAGCGATTACGAGCAGTGTAATCAGTTAATTGAAAAGCAATTACAATCCGATATCGATCTGATTGTTGATTTGGGTCATCACCTGTTTGATCACGGCGGTAAACGTATACGTCCTTTATTAGTCTTGCTCAGTGCAAACGCACTGAATTACAAAGGCAACGAGCATATTGATATTGCTGTTGCGGTTGAATTTTTTCATGCCTCCACGTTGTTGCATGATGACGTTGTTGATGAATCTAATCTTCGTCGTGGTCAATCCTCTGCAAATGCAATTTGGGGAGACAAAGCCAGCATTCTGGTCGGTGATTATTTATTTACAAATTCTTTTCAGCTTTGCCTCGCGACTAAACGAATAGAAATTTTACAAACACTGGCCGATGCAGCCCTCCAAATCACAACCGGTGAGGTGCAGCAATTAGTGCATAGCCACCAACTTGATATGACTGAAGCGCAATATATAGATGTCATCAATAAAAAAACCGCAGCTCTGTTTGAAGCGGCCGCAAAAATGGGCCCTATCTTAATGAGAAGTGATGACTCGCTAGTTAACGCAATGGGTGATTATGGTTTACATCTCGGCAATGCATTTCAACTGGTTGATGATACACTGGATTATGACGCATCAGCTGACAAACTGGGCAAAAATATCGGTGACGATTTAGCGGAAGGTAAACTCACATTACCTCTTATTTATGCTTTGAAAAATGGCTCAGCCGATCAACAAACCATCATTCGCAAAGCCATTGAAAATAAATCCATAGACGATCTGGCGGTTATCCAAGAAATTATTCAAGACACCCAGGCCATTCAATACACACATCAAATGGCAAAATCAGAAGTGAATAAAGCGATCAGTTCACTGGAAACCATTCCATCTTCAAAGTATCGCGATGGATTGATTCAATTAGCGGAGTTTTCAATTGCTCGGGAATTTTAAACTGTCACGAACACTATCGGTTACACCATTTACATGAATAAGAATGCTATTAGGTTCAGTATTCAAATAGTGGCAAATTTCATTGTATTGTTTTGCACCTGATGCTAACGCGTAAACTATTTGTCAATAACGATCCGTTTCGGCCATAAATAAATCCGTCCAGTCATCATGCGATGGTACTGGCATTGCAAATAATTACATCTTAAAATCGCATTTAGCTTTATTTTTAAACACAAATAGCTTTTCATTTTTATATCTCCTGAATTTTTAACGAGCTAGATATTGCCTAACATAATTTTTAGCCTGTTTTATAGACTGTTTTAAATTTTTAGATATTGCATAATTCGCAGCAATTGCAGATGATAAGCGACAACCTGTACCATGGGTGTTCTTTGCCATGATTTTTGTTCCTGAGAAAACGTGAATATCACCTCGGTTATAATCATAAAAAACGTCATTCGCTGTATTCTTTGTCGAGTGGCCACCCTTAATTAAAACATTGGTTTTGTAGATTAATGAGAGTTTTTCTGCTGCATATTCTGGATCGTGAAAGTCTTCATTTAATAGCCGGCTTGCTTCAGGAAAATTTGGTGTGACTAATAATGCCTTTGGTAACAAATATTTTTTCAAAAACTCAACCGCGTTACCTTCAATTAAAGAATGACCGGATGTAGCTATCATGACAGGGTCGATAATAATATTTTCAAGTTTCCAATCATCAATAGCTTTTAGGAGCACCATCATATTGTCTTTTGAAAAAAGCATACCTATTTTAACGCTGTTAAATTTTGTATGACGACAAACCGCATCAATTTGCTGACGAAAAAAATTGGGCGAGATGGATTCTATCGCTTCAACTCCACGAATATTTTGTGCCGTTAATACTGAAATAACGGTAGAGGCATGACAGCCATGATCATGAATGGCTTGAATATCGGCTTGAATACCAGCGCCACCACAAGAATCAGAACCGGCTATTGTTAATACGTTCAACATAATTTTCTTCTTCGGGTAAATAGGATAATTGGTCAAGAAAGGATTGGGCAAATGTACCTGGACCGAAGCATTTTTTTTCAGCAAGCTCCGATGCAACGGTATAAAATATTAATGCGTTTGAGGCGGCTTTATGCGTATCCGTACACACCGCATGAAATGCAGCACTCACTGCCGCAAGCAAGCAGCCAGCACCTGTGATCGAGGTTAGCATGTTTGAACCAATATTATAATGTTCGACTACTTCACCGGTTATAACAGCATCCTCTTTCCCTGAGATAACCACCGTGCTGCGATATTGATGACTTAATTCAACGCCGGCATCGATTGCTGCACGCGTTGACATATGACTATCAACACCTCGCGTACAATCAGACTTTCTTGCAAGCGCACTGATTTCTGATGCATTACCTTTGACTATCGCAATCGGATATTTTTCTAAAAAATCTAAACTTGAGCGAGTTCGTAATTCACTCGCACCGGCTCCCACCGGATCTAAAATCACCGGTACATTGTGTTGAGCCGCTAGTTGAATAGCTCGATGACAGAGTTGAATAAAATCATGTGTGATTGTTCCGATATTAACGACGAGGGCTAAGCTAATTTTTAACAAGTCTTCGAGTTCACCCTCTTCCTGGCTCATTATCGGCGATGCACCAAGACTCAACAAACCATTGGCGACCCATTGCATTGTAACCGCATTGCTTAGATTTAAAATGAGCGGTTTATTATGTTGAATTTTTTTATAGAGTGTTTTTATGTGTGTATACATGTGACTTTCTCTCTTGGGCTGTTTGCATTATCAATAGCAGAACGTAATGTTTTAGCAGCAAGATAATAATCACGTTGCCGATGAATCGCTCCAATAACTGCAACGCCTGCAGCCCCTGATTGGATCACAGAATTCACGTTGTCTATATTGATACCACCAATCGCCATAATGGGTAAGTGAGAGAGTTTTCTGATTTTGCGCAAACCATACGTTCCCCAGTAGGTCTGACAATTGAGTTTTGAAGTGCTGTGAAAAATAGT
>DAOUQR010000186.1 GCA_030625525.1 Pseudomonadota bacterium
AATTTCCGCACCCGTGCTTTTAACATTTTCAGGCGTCATGGCCTTCACCGTGCCATACGTTCCAACCGGCATAAACGCGGGCGTTTCAACCGTAGAACCCTTCGCAAAAGTTAGTCGGCCACGTCTGGCAAGATCGTCAGTCTGTAAGCATTCAAATTTCATTCGATACACCTAATTTATTATCAATTAACATCGCATCACCGTAACTATAGAATCGATAGCCTGATTCAATGGCTGTTTGATAGGCTTTTAAAATAGATTCGCGCTGAGCAAAGGCAGACACGAGCATGATTAAACTCGAGCCTGGCAAGTGAAAGTTAGTGATTAAGGCATCCACCACTTTAAATTTAAAGCCCGGATAAATAAAGATATCGGTCTCACCACAATACGCAGCTAAGTGTCCTGATAAGGCGGCTGTTTCAAGACAACGCACAACGGTTGTGCCAACAGCAATAACGCGATGGCCTTCTTGTTTTGCTTGTAGAATGCGATCGACCGTCGCTTGAGAAACATCAATCCACTCACTGTGCATGTGATGTTGTGTAATATCTTGAACACGAACGGGTTGAAACGTCCCCGCTCCCACATGCAGCGTCACTTTTTCAATGAGAATACCTTTGGCACGAATGCGGTCGAGAAAGGCATCATCAAAGTGCAAACCCGCGGTAGGTGCTGCAACCGCACCGTCATGTTCCGCAAAAACCGTTTGGTAACGTTCGCAATCAAAATCGGTATCGTCACGTTCCATATACGGTGGTAGGGGGACATGCCCGATATCCGGTAGCAAGGTTAAAATAGTTTTGTCCGTGATAAAACGGCAGTGAAATAAATCGCCTTGGCGTTCTAAAATTTCAACTTCAACCGGCTTATCTACGAGGATATAAATACGAGTACCCGGTTTCGGCGATTTGCTCGCGCGAATATGTGCTAAACACTCATGATCATTCAATAATCGCTCAATCAATAGTTCAATTTTACCACCCGTTTCTTTTTGCCCGTATAAACGCGCATTAATCACCTTGGTATTATTCAAAACCAACACGTCACCCGGATTTAAATAATCAATGATGTCGGTAAAGGTACGATGCGTAATTTCGCCGTCTTGTCTGTCTAAATGCAGCAAACGGCTCGCGGTACGTTCTGGGGTTGGAAATTTGGCGATTGCCTCATTGGGCAAGTCAAACTGAAAATCTGTGATCTGCATAAGGTCTGATGAATCATGTCAATAATAATGGTACCGAGGGTGGGACTCGAACCCACACGATGTTGCCATCACCGGATTTTGAATCCGGCGCGTCTACCAGTTCCGCCACCTCGGCATAAATAAACCTAGAACGGCGCATTCTAGATCAAAGGGGCGCGGAGTATAACACCTCTTCCTTTTCTGTCAAAGCACGCTACAATACACACTGATTAATAAAAAGAATCTGAGGAAAATACTGATGCGAATTTTACTCGTCGAAGATGATGAATTATTAGGTGATGGTCTAAAAACCGGCTTAACCCAAAATGGCTTTACGGTCGATTGGTTAAAAGACGGCGAATCCGCCAAACGCGCCTTACGTTCAGAAGCCTTCGAGTGCATCGTATTAGATCTCGGTTTACCCAAATTATCCGGGCTTGGACTGCTTCAACAAATTCGCACCGGCGGTAATACCACACCGGTTTTAATTCTTACCGCTCGTGAAACAGTTGAAGATCGCGTCAAAGGTTTAGACAGTGGTGCAGACGATTACCTCACTAAGCCCTTTGATTTAGAGGAGCTCACTGCCCGTATTCGTGCCCTGACCCGTCGCTCTGTTGGCCGCGCTGATGCTTCGCTTCGCTATCGAAACATTGTGCTCGATCCTGCAGCACATACCGTCACTTTAGACGGAGAATTTGTCACGCTACCGCGACGTGAATTCGCCCTATTACAAAAATTATTAGAAAGCCCAGGTCAAGTGCTATCTCGCGTCCAACTCATGCAAAGCCTTTACGGTTGGGAAGAAGACGTAGACAGTAATGCACTCGAAGTGCATATCCACAATTTACGTAAAAAGCTCGATGCCTCGTTTATCCGTACGATTCGCGGTGTAGGCTATATGACTGAAAAAGAATAAATGAGACGCTTGTGACTACATCCATACGTAAATTTTTACTGATTAATTTATTGTTGGCGATCACGATCACCACCACCTTAACAGCGATGGGTAATTACTACCTCGACCAAAAAGATATTCATCGACATTTGGATACCTTGATGGCGGTATCCGCTATCACCTACCAAGCGTTACTGGGTGATGATTTACAATACCGTAATATTAAATCCTTGCAGTCGTCTCTGGATGATATTCCTCAAGACTTAAATAAATATTACAAAAAAGACGATTTGCGTGACGTAAAAACACGCTATGAAAATCGCTACTATTTTCAAGTATGGTCCGATAGCGGAAAACTATTATTACGCTCACCCAATGCCCCCCATCTTCCGCTTTCAACAGGAGAAGAAGGCTTTAATGATCGGATCATCGATAACGATTTATGGCGCATTTTTACGTCCTACGATAAAACGTCTGGCATTAACACGGTTGTAGCCGAGCAATATGACACGCGTAATGCACTGGGTCATAGCATTGCGCAAGATGATTTATACATTATGTTACTGACGTTTCCATTGTCAGGTTTATTGATTTGGATCATCATTGGTCGTGGTTTGGGGACATTAAATCGAGTCGCCCGTGAAGTAGCCGATCGCGCGCCCACGTATTTAGAACCCGTCAACATCAAAGGCGTACCTAAAGAAATCAAACCCGTGATTGTTGAACTCAATAAATTATTTTTACGTTTACAACAAGCTTTCGAACGTGAAAAACGGTTTGCCTCCGATGCCGCACATGAATTAAAAACACCACTAGCAGCCCTTAAAACACAAGCGCAAGTAGCTTTAAAAATTCAAAATGAAGACGAACGCAATGCGACCTTACAAAATTTAATCGCTGGCGTCGATCGATCAACACACATCGTTCAACAATTATTAACACTCAGTCGCTTAGTGCCTGAAGCAACGCATATTGACGAATCCACTGAAATCAATTTGGTTAATCTCGCTGCTGATATTATAGGACAACTCGCACCGAGTGCGATTGAACGCAACACCGAACTTGAATTAAACGCTCCCAATGAAAAACTCAACGTATTTGGTAATGTCACTGCACTGAGTATTTTAATTCGCAACCTCATCGATAATGCCATTCGCTACACCCCTGAAAAAGGTTTAGTAAAAATTGATGTCGAGAAAAAAGAGAATCAGATTATTTTACGCGTCACGGATAACGGCCCGGGTATTCCTGCTGAATTACGCGCACGCGTATTTGAACGATTTTTCCGTGTGTTAGGCAATAAAAGTCCGGGAAGTGGTTTAGGTTTAGCAATCGTTCAACAAATTGCACGCTTGCATGATGCGACCGTAAAATTAGGGGCACCAACGACGGGTACAGGCCTCGAAGTTGAAGTATCCTTCCCAAAACCCGGTGCTAAA
>DAOUQR010000257.1 GCA_030625525.1 Pseudomonadota bacterium
TGATGAGACTTTGATCCATGAAACTTTTCATAATGGGACTATGGTTGTTACTATTCAGCCGGATGATTCTACGACCCCTTATCAGAGTATTATTCCTTTACAAGGCGAATCCATTGCGAAAGCCTTAGAAAAATATTTCGCACAGTCTGAGCAAATTCCTACGCGTATTTGGATCGCTGTTGAAAATGAACGCGCTTCGGGCATGCTTTTACAATTAATGCCGCCGAAGTCTGAACTCATCGAACAACATGAGTTATTTTGGGACCACGCGATATCGCTTGCCGAGACCATTAAATCAGCCGAGTTATTAGATTTAGATAATCAAACGATTCTACATCGTTTGTATCATCAGGATGATGTGCGCTTGTTTGGCACGGCACCTATTTCATTTCGATGCACGTGTTCAGTGATTAAAATGGAAGACGCGATACGAACGTTAGGTCACGTTGAAGCAGCAGAAGAATTAAAGTGTCGTAAAGAATTAGTAGTGACTTGCGAATATTGTAACCGTGAATATGCATTTGATAAGGTCGACGTTGAACACATTTTTTCAGCGAAGCACTAAAAGCAATTGGGGTCAGATCTGAGACCTGACCCCATGCTACTTAAACTGTTTCGAGTTTCTGTTTGTAATCAGTAATATTCGCACGAATCATTCGAGAAATTTCTTGCGCAGTTGCTAACGCAGCACGCCCATCTTCGCCGGTGACCGGTGGCGTTGTTCCCGTTTGAACTGCATGAATAAATGCTTTAATTTCCAATAACAGAGAATCACTTTTCTCAAAGACGGTTTCTTTACGATTGATTTCAGGAATACCCGGAAACATCTCGCCTTCGCCTTTATTGAAAACAGCAAATTTCTTATTTTGAAAATCAATCGAAATATAAGAATTTGGTTGAAAAATACGTGTTTTACGTTCTGTTTTAAAACTGATACGACTCGCGGTGACGTTCGCTACACAGCCATTTTCAAAGGTAATACGCGCATTCGCAATATCAATATACTCCGACAAAATCGGTGCGCCGTGCGCATCAATATGTTTAATCGGGCTTTTGATAATGCTTTGAATAATGTCGATATCGTGGATCATTAAATCTAAGACTACATTAACATCGGTCCCACGCGGGTTAAATGGCGCTAGGCGATTTGATTCAATAAAACGTGGATCATCTAAGTAGCCATCCAATGCCAGTGTCGCAGAATTAAATCGTTCCAGATGACCGACTTGAAAGACTAAATTATTACGTTTAGCAATCTCAATTAACTCACTCGCTTCGGCAACGGTTTGCGTGATCGGCTTTTCTATCAAGACATGGACATTATTTTCAAGAAATATTTTGCCGATTTCATGATGCATAATCGTTGGAACCGCAATACTGACAGCATCGACTAGGCCTAATAATTCACGATAATCACTGACAGCTTTGATCTTGTGCTTTTTAGCGATGGCATTAGCGGTGTCTTGATTGACATCACAAACAGCGATTAATTCTACATCGGGGTGCTGGGCATACTTATCCGCATGGAACTTACCCAGGTAACCAACACCAATAACGGCAATACGTGTTTTACTCATAATTTAAAAATCTCAAAAAAAATCGCGTAATTTTCCCATTATCGGGGCATATAAGCAAGTTCATCTCGGTTTAAAATTAAGGTGGCGTTGAAATGACAAGAATGCATCCCAATATGCTAGACTTATTATATAAATATATCAGCAAACAGCCGAGGTACTTAACGTGGCAATTAACGGGGCATTACGACAGCAGCTCAATGAAGCGAATGGCAAGGTTATGAAGCAATGGCGTATGTTACAAAAAGCAAATGTATTTGCTGAAAAATATGGGTCACAAAACCAAGACAGTTTAAATTTTCTTAATGTGTTAAAGAACAAGGACTTGTTGGATGACGGCTTAAAGCAACAGCTGTCGCTGGCGAGTACGCGGCATGATCAAGTGGTAGAGGCAGACGATCCATTTGATAATAAAATGAACGATCAGACAATGCGTGATCAATACGGGGGAAAAGTTGCCTCCAATACGGACATGACAGAAGATGAGGCTCATGAGAATTTAGCTCGTGCAGCAGAAGCATCAGAGCTTCTTTCGCAGCCAGTCCGCCATAACAGTACTCAGTGTGCAAATATAAATGTTACCCATGCGGCAATCGGAGCTATTGCACAATTGGTGAAAAACAAAGTTGGTGACCAACTCGATACAAAACTTGATAAAGGTGAATTAGCCAGTTTTAATCAGATAGCTCAAGTGACACATGGTCACTCCCCCGACAATCTTGTCTCTAAACAAGTAAACACCCAAGTGAAAGAATATGCTGCACTACAAGCGACAGCTGATGAGGCCCAAATACTTAAATTAAATGCCGCTCACCAATTGCAACGCAATAACTTAGCCGCACAAATGGATAATCGCGCCTTCCAGGCTGAAAATTATAACCCACGCCGCCAATCTCTTGAACGCGAAGAAATGGATACCCGTGCTGCGACCAGTGATGACAGGACGGATCAAAGCCTTAATCTCACCGGCGAAGGCCCGCTTGCGATAGCACAATTACAAGTTATCCCTAAAGATCTCAAGCCCGGACAATTTTACACAAATACAAAGGCGGATAATTGGAATATCACGGGTGACTTTGCAGACGCTGATAAGCAAAACGTCGTTAATACTGTGAATGCGATTAAACTCGAAACCTATGAAAATATTGCTAAAGATATGGGTTTAAAATTTGGTGAAAAGAGTGGAAAAGATG
>DAOUQR010000162.1 GCA_030625525.1 Pseudomonadota bacterium
GATCGCAAATCCAAATTTTTGCATAATCGATTTTACTAATTTTTTGTGAAGGGTTTCTTCATAGTGTCGGGTGGTTTCGATGATCGCGCGTTGTGCATTTTTAATAGACGCGTCTAATTGCTGTATCGGCAAGCTATTCACAGCATGCTCTATACGTTGTTCAGAATCGATCATGAGCTTGGCAAGATTTTCTTGTTGCTGCTGTAATTTCTCTAAATCGGCTGGCTTCATACAACTACCTCATGCTTAATGCTAAATCTTTCATGCTTATTTGACCATCAAAAACACGCGAACAATCCTGCTCGTTAATCTTGGCTAAGCCCTTCGTTGGGAGCTTTATCATCCAATCAGCGATATTAATATTCATTCGCTCACACAGCTGCTTCATATCAATTAATAAATCAGAAGGCGACTTTTCAAAAATCGTTTCGAACTTAACATGCATTTGAATCAACTGATCTCTTAGCGTTTTTTGCTCATAAATCAATTCATGCTGACTCGCGCGTTCTAACACTAAGCTGCCATGAGTCGAAAAGTCTTGTTTTAATTTTATAGCCCGATCGAGTGTGAAGAGTTTTTTTGTATTTTGAATATACGCGTTTATTTTATCATTAAACGCGTTTTGCCATAAAAGCAGTACGGTTTGTTTTTGCGGACGTCGATAACCAAAAAGAGAGTGAACGACTTTAGAAAACAAACCTTGGCTATATTGCAAGGAATCAATAAAGGCTTTCACTTCATTTGTGTTAGGCAAATTAGCCATAATCGCATCGATATCATTCCGGTTGTACCACGCATTTTTATTATCAAAATCCAGATGGTTTTGTGACAAATAATGAATAATAATTTTAGCAGGGATGCCTGACTCAACTTTTTTGATAATCGCATGGCGCATTTTTAAAACCGATAACTGCTTCATTAATTGCGAATAATCGCGTTGTTTGAGCACATCAAATTGCTCTTGACGAAGCTTACGACGTTGCTCTTGTGTTTTGATTCGTTGATATTTAAAGACACCTGCAGCAATACCGATCACAGCAGCATAGAGTGCACCCGAAATAATGGAAGGGAGGGACATTGTGAAATCTTTTACCCCGATTTTAACCACGGTATTTCCAATGGCCCAACCATGACTACCGACACTCATATAAGTTAAAACCTGCTCGTGCTGATTATATCGAGCCCTTAAGGATTGTATTTTTTGAATAGGTTTGAGCAAGGTACGTCTAATTTGATGCCAAAGGCTGCCAGAAAAAACGATCGGACTCGCGATAATAACATCGTGGTCCATGCCTAATCGTGACTCTTTAGTATGTATAAATTGAGACAAGGCTTTAACATGACGCTGAAGCTTATCAAATTCAGGATCAAATTTAACTTGAGCAATCAACTGCTGCTGTGCTGCGCGGTGAACTTTTTCCTGTTTGAGCTTAAAGGTTTTAACGAGGGCCGTTGCAAGAGTTAGCAGCAACGCACTACCCAGTGCTGCTGCAAGCACAACGACACTCAGCGGTGCAAAACCAAAGACAACCGTTAAAACCGTTCCCACAATAAAACCCACCGTGCCACCAAAGACAAGACCTGACATAAGAGGTCGGCCTTTTACAGTAGGAATATTTGCGATTTCTTCTTCAATATCATTTAATTCCTGATGCAGTTCTTCACATTTTTGCGCGTCCATCTGCTGGTTAGAGGCAGAGTAAACAAAATCAAATTCAATCTCTGAACCCAGATACGTTTTTAAATTTTTCAATGTAAACGTCAGCGTTTCTTTAACATTAACAAGTGTTTTTGATAATTGCTTTTGCTGTCGTTGTTGATGATCTTCACCGTGAATTTTAAATAGCTTCATCAACGCACCCACCGCCCCTAAAACAAGAGCAGAACCGGCGAGTACAGCAATAACGGTAATAGATGCGGGCGGAAATGCCAATAAAGTAACAAATAAAAACACAGAAAGAGAAACCGCAGACGAAGAAAGATTGATGCCGCCTTTCAAAATACGCCATAGCCTTCTTAACCGTGATTCACGGCGCTCAATATAATACTGACCATCTTCAAAATATTTCAATATCTTCCACCTTCATTAGATATTGAAACCAGTTTATCAGCCTTAGCTTAAGGAAGTCTTAAGACGATGGGGCTGACTTTGCAGGGCGATTATTAGATTGATATGCCTGATAGCCGTTATTCACAGGACGATTATTTGGCCCACGTTGATGGCTATTATAATTATTCACATGATGTTGATAATGCGGTCGATTTGCCACCGAACCACTCTGATATGCACTGTAGCCAGAGGCATAACTTGGACCGCGCTGATAGCTAGTATACTTGCCCGGGCCACTGTTTTCATAAGCGTTATAACCATCAGTCATGTCCGTATCACACGCAGACAACAAAGCGGATACACTTAATAACAAAATAAATAACAGCGTTTTTTTCATAATATCATCCTAATAAAAAATGAGTTTAGCAGCGACCTACATAGCCGTTGATGTCACCGTTGCTATCCTGCATCACCGTAATAATATCGCCAGGACCCACGGTCGCTTGAAAGTTTAAACCATAAGGCCCATTCAAGCTAACAGTAGTTGCACCCACCCAACCGGTATTCACAATATGACCTTCATTCATAGAATCAACCGGCGAATAACTCGGTGAGGAGATCTGTATTTGATAAGCCGTGTAATTCACAACTCGAATATCGGTATAGTTTGGAATGGGGCAAATCATCGGTCTCAAGCCTAATGCTTTAGGGGTGCTTTTAGCCGGTTTGTTAATCGGCACTTCATAAAAAGAATACGGTGTTGTCGGTTTAGCGCCATGCAAAAGACTCGCCATTGCAATTGAACTCATCATCATAGCACCAAGAAGAAAAGTGAATAATCGTGTTAATTTCATTGAGATAACTCCTTTAAGTGTTCACTCATTTATTGAGTAAGGAAAGCTTACGGGATCCCAATGTAAATCACAGTAAATGTGCGTAACAGCCTTGTTACAAAGGCTGAAACATCATTTAAGCGTTGAGAAAATGTTCGCGATAATATTTCAATTCATCGATTGATTCTTTGATGTCATCCAGCGCTAAGTGTTTTCCTTCTTTATTAAATTGCTGATACACCTTTGGCTTCCAGCGTTTGGCTAACTCTTTTAAGGTGCTGACATCAATGAGTCGATAATGAAAAAATTGTTCGAGAGCCGGCATATACAGATATAAAAAACGTCGATCTTGATAGACGGAATTACCACACATGGGTGACTGGCCTTTGCTCACATATTTGTTTAGAAAATCGATCGTTTCCTGCTCGGCTTGCGCTTCTGTGATCTGACTGTCCTGCACGCGTTTAACTAAACCGGATTCGCCGTGAGTTTTTGTACACCACTCGTCCATGCCATCTAACGAGGCTTGCGGTTGCTGAATAGCATACACCGGTCCTTGATCTAAAATGTTTAACTGTTTATCCGTCACGATTGTGGCGATTTCGATGATGCGATCCGTATCAGGTTGTAAGCCTGTCATTTCTAAATCAATCCAAATGAGATTCTCTTTGTTTTTCATGGTGCACTATTCCAACTATGATATGATTCCCGCTATCATAATCAAGCTGAGAAAAATTTCAAATGCGAATTTGGTCCCAAGACGTTTCTATCGATATTTTTCAACAACGTAATGCAAATACGATGGCTGATTTTTTAGAGATCAAATTTACCGAAATAGGTGATGACTACCTAAAAGCGACGATGCCATTGAGTGAACGCACCGTGCAACCCGCCGGTATTATTCATGGTGGTGCATCTGTGGTACTCGCAGAAACCGTCGCGAGTATTGCGGCCAATTACACCGTTGATGTTGAACACGCTTGCGTTGGCATGGAAATCAATGCTAATCATCTACGCCCCGTGACAAAAGGCCTTATCACTGCCATCACCAAACCTGTCAGACTCGGGCGAACGACCCAAGTCTGGACGATTGATATTTTTAACGAAG
>DAOUQR010000297.1 GCA_030625525.1 Pseudomonadota bacterium
GGTTCTTCAATCGATGCTAAAAAAGCAGATAAGGTAACTTATACCATGCTAACCCTCGATAAAATGAAAGATAATGACGATCACGCTTGGAAAGAAGTTGAATGTAAGATAACACCGGCAGGATAAAAAAAGGCGCTAAAAGCGCCTTTTTTATTTCCGGTTCAATTCTCACAGCACCTTAATCACGATTACCCGCAAACGCGCCTAACAACTGCAACAAGCTAAGAAACAAGTTATAGAGTGAAACATATAAACCCACCGTCGCAATAATATAATTTCTCTCACCACCGTTAATAATCATGCTAGTTTGAAATAAAATCAATCCCGATGAAATGAGTACAAAGGCCGCTGAAACCGCTAGATTCAAAGCTGGGATTTGTAAAAAGATATTCGCAATCATCGCCACAAATGCCACGAGAACAGCAACAGCTAAAAATCCACCCATATAACTAAAATCTTTACGCGTTGTCATGGCGTAGCCAGATAATGCAAAAAAGATTAAGCCCGTGCCACCTAGCGCCGTCATAATTAACTGGGTACCATTCGAAAATACATGAATATACGTATTGAGTATCGGGCCTAAAGTAAATCCCATAAAACCGGTAAACAGAAAAATCGAAACCAGTCCAAATGAACTATTAGCCGTTGATCGCGTGAGGAACAATAAGCCGTACATGCCAATCATTAATATAAAGATGTTCATATAACCGACATTCATCATCATGGCAACACCGGCCATCAGGGCACTGAATATCAAAGTCATACTCAACAGCAAATACGTGTTCCGTAATACTTTATTGGTTTGCAGCACCGAGGCTGAGGTAGGGTTCATCGACTGTTGTTGCATAGCTGCTTCCTTTTCCTATTTAAAAACGAAGTCTAGCATATTGGGATGAAAGTAACCATTTCAAGTGGGCGCTTGTGATTTCGCATAAATAGCGTATCATGTGGCTAATAAATCGTTCCGGAGAGGTGGCTGAGCGGTTGAAAGCGGCGGTCTTGAAAACCGTTGAGGGGTAACCCCCCTCCCAGGGTTCGAATCCCTGCCTCTCCGCCATAGTTAATTGCATTAATTAGGAAAGGAGCTTGTTTTGATATCAGTGCTTATTGTTGATGATCACGCATTGGTACGTACAGGGATCCGTAGGTTATTGGACGAAGCTGATGGCATTAACGTTGTCGGTGAAGCCGGTACGGGTGAAGAAGCCCTACGTTTTGTACGTGAAAGTTCACCCGATGTTGTTTTATTGGATGTGAAGATGCCCGGTATTGGTGGCTTAGAAGCTACCCGTCGCATGGTTCGCACCAATCCTGATGTTAAAATTATTGCTGTTACAGCCTTTCAAGAAGAACCGTTTCCTTCTCGTCTATTACAGGCTGGTGCTTCTGGTTATTTGACCAAAGAAGCCGGTTTTGAAGAAATGATCCAAGCTATTAAAAAAGTGTTCAAAGGTCAGCGTTATTTGACCGCAACTATTGCTGAGCAATTAGCCTTTAAGAATATTGGAGAAGGGGCTGATTCGGATTCGCCTCTCGATCAACTTTCTGAACGTGAATTGCAAGTGATGTTGATGATCACGACCGGTCTTAAAGTTCAAGAAATTTCAGATAAGCTTTGCTTAAGCTCTAAAACAGTCAATAGTTACCGTTATCGTTTATTCGAAAAACTCAAAGTTAAAAATGATGTTGAATTAACCTTGTTAGCGATACGTCATGGTTTGCTTGATCGTGAACTGTATGCAAGAACTGAAGAGAGCGCAGCTTAGTAGTTTTCATCATGGTGATGGATGTCAAAAAATTTCTAAATGAATTAACCCAAAAGCCCGGTGTTTATCAAATGTTTGATAAACACGAAAAAATTATTTATGTGGGTAAAGCCAAAAATTTAAAACAGCGTGTCAGCAGTTATTTTCGAAAAAATCTAGACAGTCCAAAAACGCAAGTCTTAATGCAACACATGGATCACATTGAAGTGATCGTCACCCATACTGAAGCCGACGCTTTATTGCTTGAAAATAATCTCATTAAAAAACACCATCCTCGTTATAATATTTGCTTACGTGATGATAAGAGTTACCCTTATATTTATCTTTCAACGAATAAGACTTTTCCGAGTCTGACTGTTTATCGTGGTAAGAAAAAATCAAACGGTCGATTATTTGGTCCTTACCCCAGTGCGGGTGCTGTGCATGAAACATTGAACTTAATGCAAAAGATTTTTAAA
>DAOUQR010000206.1 GCA_030625525.1 Pseudomonadota bacterium
TTCAGTTGGACTATAAAGACGTAAGAGAGCAAACCACCCTTTGTTTGGAACCGTTTGGATCCAGTTTGCTTCTTTACCCTTAGGCGATTTTGGACCAAAATAAATATCGACTGAGCCGTCTTTATTCGTCATCAACTTATCACGTTTATTGTTTTTGTTTGGAAATCGTTGATCCGTTTGAAGCATCGAGCGAGTCTGTGAATCATAAACAACAACGGACATGAATTTCAGAGCGGGTACATTTCCGGGTAGGGTCAACTTATAATTTTGTCCGCCATCAAGATAATTTCCTTTGCTGTCTAAATATCCCCAAGCGTATTGTGAACCCTTGCCGATGAGTTTCCATACCATGGCTGGGGAGTTGAATGTTGCCATGTAAAAGTATTGTGCTCGCGCATCGATATTGCGTCCGCCCAGGCCCTGATTTTTGAGGTATTCATGAGAATTTCCAATCATGCCTCTTTTCCAGTAGCTGTTTTTATAGAGAAATTCAGAGTGATCCCGTTCGTACCAAAAGAGAGCGCGTACGGTTGCATTACCTAACAATGCGGCTTGTTTAAGAATTTTTTTCATTCGTGCATCAGGGGCAAAGGGTGTACCCTTTTCTATGCCGATGGATGCGAAGAGTCCACGAAGTTCGGGGTCAAGAAACTCAATCGGTTCACGATCAATGACATTGTGAAGTTCCTCGAAGAATTTATAGTTAGCGGAGTGAACCGTGTTAAATTCAGTGCCTGATCCATTCATAAATTCCATTTTAGGTGGATTTGCTGCTTTGCTGAGCGGATAAATCTTGACGCCACCTCTGAATAATTTGCTAGAAAACTCTGGCTTACCATCCTTGAGGAATCCACGCAGCAAAGACCACACCATATAACTGCGTGACTTAGCGATGGTATAGACGCCTTGTGGAATGATCCCTTTGAGATCAGCTTCATTATACCCCGGTGGCAAGATCAGGAATTTACCGCCTTTACCATGATGGGGTCCTGGAGGACCCATATCGATGATATTGCGCGTGAACGAATCAACCATGATCCCAGGACCTGTTCCAGCTGGAATTTCGACTACGACGGGTCCATCTTTTCTCAGATCAAAAAAGGAAGAGAGGTAGACTGTCCCAGCATTACCCGTAAGAAATAGCGAGTTGCTGTCCATCAACTCATCAAAAATAACAATTTGATTCGCATTCTTCTGACCAAGGGCAATATGCCCCAGCCTACCAGCCTCAAAATTGGCGGCAGGCATCCCATTGAGGATGCTTTGTAATCCGCGGTTTAGATCCAGATTGGCAAATAGCATAGCAGTGGTTTTTTTGCTTGGGATCCCATCAAAAAATTCTAGTGTGCCTAACTTTGTCTCCACTGTCTTGGGCGTTAGAATCGACGCAGGGATCTTGTTATTAAAGCCAGGGGTCGGTTGAGCGAAAGCGGTGTTAGCAAGCAAGGCAACAACGGCGGCTGCAATAATTACTTGATACCAGTTTTTACTGAAATTTTGAATCATCTTGAGTCTCCCGCTCGAATAATCATGCGTGTGATTTTTTAATATGCTAAGAGTATATCGGTTAGGGCTTTACTATCTTTAGGCTAGTGTTGCTAGATCCCACTGTAAAAATCAACAAAAGCTCTTATTTTGGGAAGTTCATATTGATAAAGTCTATAAAAGATAAAAATCTCATAACGACGAAATTTGTACTTCGGCAGTAATTGCACGAGTTTGCCGTTAGCAAGCCAGTCTTTCACTAAAATATCTGCACTGAGAAAAATACCGATTCCAGCTAGGCAAGCCTGATTAAGTGCTTCGAAGTTATTCATGTAGAGGATTGGAGTTGCACAGGGGAGCGAAGTCCCGTCGGCAAGCGGCAACCGATTGCCAGGTTTTCTCAGCGTGTGAGTAATAAATTTTAAATTCAATAAATCATCAGAATTTTTTGGTATACCGTAGCGTTTAACAAAATCACTGGACGCACAAAGAATATTATTGGCTTCATACATTTTACGATATTTTAAATTGTCAGTGACTGTGTTAATGAGCGGAAACCCAACCATGATATCAATGTCGTCACGGGTGAGATCAAGATCTTCTTCCGAAAAAATCAATTCTAATTTTATTTTTGGATACGCTTCTATAAACTTTGCCAGGTGATCTAGCACAAATGATTTAGATAAAATCGTTGAGACTAAAACTTTGAGTTTACCTTGCGGAATTTCTTTTTTTGATTCGATAAATTGTTGGATGTTCTCTAAATTTTCGTCGAGCACTTTACAACGCTGGTAAAAATTTTCACCGAATTCCGTTAATTTAACACTGCGAGTGGTGCGTATGAATAACTGTTCCGAAATACTGGCTTCGAGGTTTTTAATTTGTTTGCTTACCGCAGTCGGTGTGACATGCAATTGGGTGGCAGCTTTTGAAAAGCTTCCCCATTCAGCAACTTTTAGAAAACAGTGTATTTGGCCAAGATTATTCATCACAATATGATTATAGACTATTAGTTCATAAAGAATCAATTAAATGTCGATTTACGACTATTATGCATGAATGTAAAATGTACCCATGTTTAATTATGTAGAAGAGTTAATGAGACATGAAATACGAATATCATCACATGGGCATCCCGACAACTGAAATTCGAGAAGATGAACGTTACAGCCCAAGATTTAAAATGTATACCTCGGGTGGAAGCTTACCTTTGCGCATCCAATGGCATCGATTCGAAGAAGGATCATCTCTTCATCATCTCATTCAAACAAAAATGCATGTTGCATTTAAGGTTGAGAATTTGGAAGAAGCTATTCAGGGTAAGGAGCTTTTACTTGGACCTTATGAACCAATTAAGTATTTTCATGTGGCTATGTTTTTAGAAGATGGCGTTTTGATTGAGCTGATCGAAACTAGCTTGAGCGAAAGTGAAATTTGGGATGAGAAAAACCATGAGGATTCATTGCTGTATCCATCATGATCGTCGATCACATAATTGTACTTTCTATACTTGCAATGAAATATTGAGTTTTCTGGAATCTTCGATAGATTTTTTCTTGGCGGATGAAACATTCCTTGAATATTCCGATTTGTTAAATGTCTTTTCCATCCAGCCAAATTATTTTTCCATTTCCAGTCTGTACGTGACCGTTGCTAGATGGGAAATGAACGATGGCTAACTGGCCTATGTATACGGCTCCCCAAACCCGCCAATAAATGGCGCATATCGCCATCGCAATTAATAGCCACACAATTCCCATTCTCAGCGAATATCACTCAAGAAATTTAAAAACACACAGACAAATAATGACAGATTAATCAAGATGAGCTAAAC
>DAOUQR010000272.1 GCA_030625525.1 Pseudomonadota bacterium
GAGGAATTTGATCGTGAGCACATTTTTCAGACCAGCGCGTCGTACTGTTGATGACATCTTTACAGATATTACCAATACACTCGCGACTGACATTGGCGATCATCAAGTTTTAGAAAAATATTTATCGGAACTCGAAACCCAAACACAATCGGCAACAAGTAACGAGAGACAAAAAGCCGCCCGATTGCTGTTTAGATTGCAAATTACCAACACCGGCTCGAGCTTTAAGCAACAAATTCCAGCGGATCCAGCCAACGCTTCTCGACTCTTAACCGAAGTCTTTCTGCGCGAAAGCGAAACTATCTCAGTCGAAGCATTTGTGAAAATGACAGCAACGTTTGCAAATCAGCCCCTAGCCTATAATGAGGCGATGCTAGAAGGAATTAAACTCGCCGTTGATCGAGCAGAATACTCAACCCTCTCGACTGAACGTGATAATGCAAAACTGATGACTAAGTGGCTCGATGAGCTGCCAACTAATTTCAACGATCTCAAACCTTATTTTACCGCACCATCTGCTTCAACGACTCATGCGTGTTCCTAGAGTCTATATCGAGTCTACGCTCGCCATTAATGAACGATTGCAGCTGCCAAAACAAGTCGCGCATCATCTCGTTAATGTGCTGCGTTTAAAAGCGGGGCAAACCCTGACTGTTTTTAATGGGCAAGGCGGTGAATACTCAGCGCACATTAATCACCTCGATAAACGACAGGCCGACATTTTAATCAATGAATTTATCGCGATTGATCGTGAATCTCCCGTAGAAATTCATCTCGGCCAAGTCCTGGCGCGCGGTGAAAAAATGGATTGGATCATTCAAAAATCGGTTGAGCTCGGCGTCAAACAAATTACACCTTTATTTAGTCAATACTGCAACGTTAAACTACCCGCTGATCGCATTGAAAAACGCGTAAGGCACTGGGAAGCGGTTATCATCAGTGCTTGTGAGCAAAGTGGACGTACTGCTATACCGCTCATCCACCCCCCTATCCAGCTGGATAATTGGCTGGCTCAAACAAAGGCTGATCAGCGATTCATTTGCCATCCTGAACTTCCAAAAACATCAAACACGATGAACAGCCCACAAACAATTGCTATTGCCATTGGACCAGAAGGCGGGTTTAGCGACGCTGAAATCAAGCAAGCCATGCACCATCAATTCACTAGCTTAAACTTAGGACCCAGAGTCTTGCGAACCGAAACAGCCGGCCTCACAGCGATCACCGTTATTCAATCCAGCTGGGGAGATCTTTAAGCCCAATTATTTTATAGACGATCGCTTATTGATCATTGGGTTTAGCAAAGATTCAACGATGGCGATAATCACAAGACCCAAGAAGATCATGATCCCTGCATTAACCAATCCTAAAAATGAGTAACTTTGTTGATTGCTAATATTCGTTAACATAACAAACAGAATAAGCGGTGCTGTTTTTAACATTGGCGATATCTTCCCGAGATAGCAGAATATAAAACTATAACAAAAAATTAAACTGAGTAATCCAAACCCCGTACTCAACCAAGGCATAATAATAAAATAAACAGGAGCGACGACGATCGACAGACTAACAAGAAAAGTCACCAACAGAATCAGTGGATTAACCGGCGTTAAAAAAAGCGCTAAATGTAGAATCATTGTGATCATGGGTACGTTCGGGCCGGTGGGTGGATCGACATAAATCCAAAAAAGATAAGCCATTATAAAACTGATCGCTGGCAACAGTGCCTTTAAAAAACAATAGGGATCCCACCCTATTGTTTTTGCCACAAGCTGTTTGTCTTGATCACCTTCATTGCTAGACCACGCTGTATAGCTTGGTGAAAATGTCATACTGACAAACATATAAATTAATATACCCGCAGACGTTTCAAGGTATCTGAAAATAGCGTAATGAAAGGCAGAGTCAACGTCCATGTAAGACGTCGACCACACAATAATGGGAATAAATCCGGCAACATACCAAGCGTAACTGCTACGACTTTGCTGCATAAAATACGCAATAAAAACAGCATAGAATGCGAAAAACAGCATGATAAACCAGCGACTTTGCGGAGCAATCGCTAAAATAAGTAACCCAACCATCAATCCAAACGTAGTCCCAATCATCCGCAAAAATGCTTTTTTAAAAGACGCTGGCAACGTATCTAAGCTCACAAGGATAATTGCCAAACCACCATATTTTGGCAGATCCCAATCCATCCATAGCGCTAACCAATAAAACAACATCATACTCAAAGCGAATATAAACGCTTTTTGAAGTGCTCGCCGATTTGCGTCGTTTAACATCATTTAGAACCTTTCTCAGGCAGCACAATGACAGTTGCTGTTGTGCCAACCCTCAGTATGACCCCTTTGGGTAAATGTGTAATATGTATTCGTACCGGGACACGCTGGGCCAAACGGATCCAATCAAAGCTCGGATTAATACTGGGTAGTAGATCCGTACCTGAACTGCCATCTTGCTGAGCAATACCCCAGCCGACGCTATCCACAACCCCTTCTAACGGTTTGCCCGGGTATGACATAAGCTTCACGACCACTTTGTCGCCTAATTTAATATGATCCATGAGCGTTTCTTTAAAAAAACCATGCACCCAATAACTATTGGTATCTATTAACGCGA
>DAOUQR010000067.1 GCA_030625525.1 Pseudomonadota bacterium
TTGCAACTGAAAATCTCGTAAAAAATCAATAAAGTCTTTTTGGAAATACGGTTGGGTCGCCAAATAACTCAGCTCATCTTCACTGAACTGCAATTGGCAAAGATTATCAATTTGTTCATTGATTTCATCTATATAAGGACACAAATCAATATCTTCTGAACGTAATTTAAATAAATACTCAACATCAATCGATGCATATTGATGAAAAACAACCTGCATCATTGTGAATTTATATAAATCTGTATCGAGCAGCGATTGAATGATCACGAGAAATTGTCTCTATTGGTTCATTAATTCAGAGGCATTTTTAATACACTCAATACCTGCGGCCTGCATTTCTTCAATGGCTAACTGGGTCGTTTCAACATCTAAGCCGCGACAAGCCCCTAAATTAATAATCACGCGAAATCCTGCGCGAACTAATTGATGCGCAGAGACTTTGACACAATAATCAGTCGCTAGACCGCCAACAATGACCGTCTTAATTTGATGCTGTTTCAAATACTCGATCACGCCCGTTGATAATTTTTCTGCCTGATCGTGGTAGCAGATCCCATACGGGTGCATATCAAGTTCAATGCCTTCCCAAATGAAATAATCATATTCCGTAATGGCGGGCAATCCGTCGATCAAATTAAAGCCTTCCGTTCCCACGATAGAGTGCGCAGCCCAATACACATCAACATTATCCCCACTGACTGGGCTTAACTGTGGATGTGAATCATCGGCGACCCAAAGCGCTTTAGGATGATGCGCCTCTTTTGAGCCGATACGATGACTGGCTAACTCCGCTTGCTGATTTAATTCAGTGGCAATGAGATGCCCTTCAGGCACCGGTAATTCATTCGGACACAAGGGTGTAAATGATTTTTGTGTATGTACATCGACAGATGCTACTTCTGACTTCGGACCAATACTGATTGCCATAATTTCCTCTAAAAAAGCGCTTTGATAGCGTATATTATCACCATGTAAGATTTAAACGTTGCGCAACTTCGCGATAACCTTCGGTTACATCGCCTAAATCAAATCGAAATCGGTCTTTATCAAACTTTTCTTTTGTCTCGGCATCCCACAAACGGCAACCATCCGGGGTGATTTCATCACCGAGCACGATCTCACCATCGATATAACCAAACTCAAGTTTAAAATCAACTAATAATAAATTAGCTTCACGAAACAATGGTTTTATGATGGTGTTAATTTGTAAGCTAAGCTTTTTAACCGTTGCTATGGCTTCGGGTGTGGCCCAGCCAAAGGTTAAAATGTGTGATTCATTAATCATTGGATCGCCTAAGCTATCGCTTTTTAGAAAAAACTCAAACACTGGCGAGTCAAATTCGCGTCCTTCTTCAATTCCTAAACGTCGACATAAACTCCCTGCGGCTATGTTTCTCACAACACACTCGAGCGGGATCATTTCCAAGAGTTTCACTAAACTTTCAGTTGCGGATAAGCTTTTGATAAAGTGGGTTTTAATATTGGCGTGCGCTAATGCTGCCATTATGTGCGTATTGATCGCTTGATTGATGCGCCCCTTTAACTGAATAACGGCGTGCTTTTCAGCATTAAAGGCTGTCGCATCATCACGAAATTCCATGATCACTTCATCGGGTTTATCTGTCGCATAAATACTTTTTGCTTTACCCGTATATAATTGTTCGCCTTTATTATTCATGCTGCACGCCTCGTTAATTTAATGTCAGAGCCACGAAGTACTTGACGCAAGGGTTCTCGATATTTTTCATCGAGTGGTGTCAGTGGCAATCGTAATGCATTTTGGAGCATGCCCATTTCGTATAAGGCCCATTTACAGGGAATAGGGTTTGACTCATAAAACATAGCCTTATGAAGAGGCTGTAAATTTTTATCTAAGTCTTCGGCTAACTTAAAATTGCCGTCTAAACACGCGGCGATCATGGCATGTACTTGCGCGGGGGCGACATTCGCTGTTACCGAGATCACGCCTTTCGCTCCAATTTTAATCAGTTCAAGAGCCGTAATGTCATCGCCGCTATAAACATCGAGTTTTTCACCGCATTCAGCGATAATTTGTCGTGCGCGCTCCACATCAGCTGTGGCTTCCTTGATACCAATAATATTTGAAATATGCGCTAGGCGGGCGACTGTTTCGGGTAGCAAATCACCCGCTGTTCTGCCCGGAACATTATATAGAATGATTGGAATCGCAACGGCTTCAGCAATTTTCTGAAAATGCTCGAACAAGCCCTGTTGTGTTGGTTTAATGTAAGGGGGCGTCATGATGAGTACGGCATCAGCCCCTAATTCCATGGCCATGCGGCTCAATTCAATGGTGTGATGGGTGGAACAATCACCCGTTCCTGCAATCACGGGGAGGCGTTCAGCCACTCTATCTACGGCAAACTGAATTAATTCGCGCTTTTCATCTTGAGTTAATGTCGCTGACTCACCGGTTGTTCCGGCAACAATGATGGCTTGAGTTCCAGCCTGAACATGCATATCAATAAGTAAGCCAAAGGCTTCAAAATCTATCGTACCGTCATGATGAAACGGCGTAACAATAGCAACCATGCTTCCGACAAACATGTGTAGCTCCTGCTGATTAATGAAGCCCGAATCATAGTGAAGAGAGGGGTGTTTTGCAATGGCTACAGGGTAAAATCATCTAACAAGTTTTTTTAAATTGATGATCGGCCGCCCCGCGTCATCCTCAACTAAACGGGCTAACACCGTATCAACCGTGCGTGTCGCTTTGATGATCTTTGTCGAAAATAAGCCGCGTTTTTTACTCAAGGTATTAGGGCTGTCTTTAACTTGATACCCAAAAACCGGAAGCGTCATTTTATAATTCGAATTTTGAATATCCGTTGCTATTTGACGCAACTCCGGCAAATCAGGCGCTTCGCTGATGCGTTTTAAAAAATAATTGATTTGATAAAGCTTACGCTTAATATTAACCCCGTCACAAAAGCCATCATCTCCAAAATCTAAGGTTTTATAAAAGGAGTTAATGTTTTCCAAAACATCGAAGAATTTATCTTTTATCTCAGGCAATACATGCAAACCAACCGCATCAACTTTTTCAATATTGCGCAATATTCGTTGTTTTTTGAAATAGGATAGGTCAGCGTAGTTTTCAACGGGTAAATAGCTTTTATACTGATTGTGGACGTCTGGCTTTTCGCAAGCAACACGCACATGATCCAATATAGCTTTGGCAACTAAGTCACTGCCGTGCTGTTCCCCACTGTATTGATAAACGCAATTTTCTGGATAATAGCCGAACTGATTATTGACAAATTGTTTCACCCGCTGCATATCCACAAAAGAGGATGATTCAGAATGGGTTATAAGAAAAAAAGTGACGGTTTCATCTTCTGCGGCTTGGCTTGCCACAAGATCATGGAATGTTTTTAAATTTTGTTTAATGACTTCAAAAGGTTGACTTCCATCGGCCACAATGAGTAAAGCTTGAGCATTTTCAACATAAAAAGGGAGTTTTTGGCGGTAGCGTTCTGCACCACTGGTATCCCACAAAGTGATTTTTTCTTTCTTACCATTGGGTAGCTTGTATCTTATAAAGTCAAAGTTAAAATGAAGCCGCTTATTAAAGCTTATAGCTTCAAATTTATCCTCAAACACACGCTTAAAAAAAAGTGATTTACCTGATTTTTCCTCTCCTATTAAAACGGCTTTAATACTCATGATTCATACTCCTCTGCATGAGTATTAAGCGTAGTTGACGAACCTTAAGATTTTCTTATGGCGCCTGTCTGCTTTTGTGATTACAATCCCCTTTGATCCCATCAAAAGGAAAAAACTATGTCACGAGGAACACGTTTATTTGTATTGGATACAAACATATTGATGCATGATCCCTCCGCTATCTTCCGTTTCGAAGAACACAACATCTACATACCGATGGTCGTTCTGGAAGAATTAGACGCTCACAAGCGCGGCCGACACGAAGTCGCTCGCAATGTTCGGGCAATCAATCGTTTTGTGGATGAATTGATTTCAAAGCTAAGCCATGAGGAAATCGTTTCGGGTGTTCCGATTAACTCGCATTTGCTGGGCGAACAAATGGGGGCCTCTGGTCGATTGTTTTTCCAAACAACCAACCATATTAATGAATTACCCACCGCCCTACCCGGTAATAAAGCCGACAACACCATTCTTGCCACCACCCTGTTTCTTACTGAGAAACACGACAATGTCTCCCTTGTTTCAAAAGACATTAACTTACGTATTAAGGCGGGTATTTTAGGCTTGCATGCTGAGGATTATTCCAGCGATCAAGTCGTTGATGATATGACGCTGCTCTATAGTGGTACGACCCAGCTTCCTGACAATTTTTGGGAAGAACACACAAAATCAGTGGATTCATGGCAGGAATCAGGTCGTACATTTTATAGTTTAACGGGTCCATTGACAGAACACTGGTCTCAAAATGATTTTATTTACACAGATGGTGAAAATAAATTCGAAGCCATTGTGCGTAAAAAAGAAAATGATAATGTAATTGTCGAAGTCACAACAGATCATCGTAGTTCGAAACATGCGGTTTGGGGGATAACCGCCCGTAATTTAGAACAAAATTTTGCCTTGAACGTGTTGCTTGATCCCGACATCGATTTTGTGACCCTCCAAGGCTCTGCCGGTAGCGGCAAAACCTTATTAGCCTTAGCGGCAGGCATCACCCAAGTCCTAGATGACAAGCGATACCGTGAAATCATTATGACTCGAGTGACGATACCTGTCGGTGAAGACATTGGTTTTTTACCGGGATCCGAAGAAGAAAAAATGACCCCGTGGATGGGCGCATTGATGGATAATCTTGAAGTCCTCAATGGAAATGATGGCAGTGATGCTGGTGATTCTTGGGCACAAGAAGCAACTAATGATTTGCTGCAGAACCGCATTAAAATCCGCTCTCTGAATTTTATGCGCGGCCGCACCTTTTTAAACCGCTACATCATTATCGATGAAGCACAAAACTTAACCTCAAAACAAATCAAAACCTTAATCACTCGCGCAGGACCCGGCACCAAAATCGTCTGCCTCGGTGATATCGGTCAAATTGATACACCGTATGTGTCTGAAACGTCTTCCGGTTTAACTTACGCGATTGATCGCTTTAAAAACTGGGAACATGCCGCACATATGACTCTCACCCGTGGCGAACGCTCACGCTTAGCTGATTTCGCTGCCAATAGTTTGTAATTAGGAGAACAACTTTATGCAATCAACAGCCATTACTTTTGACGATGTGTTAATGATTCCGGCTTATAATCATTATGAATCACGACGATTGGTTGATATTTCAAGTACCGATAAGACAGGTAAATTAAAACTAGATTTACCCATCATCACATCCAATATGGATACCGTGACCGAACCTGAAATGGCCAATTTTATTGGCTCAAAAGGCGGAATGGGTGCGCTACATCGTTTTATGTCGATCGAAGAAAATATCGAAGCCTTTAAAGCCTGCAAACATAAGGTTTTTGTTTCAATTGGCTGTAATGCTGCTGAAATAGAACGCGCCGAAGCCCTGCGTGATGCCGGTGCGCAATATTTTTGTATTGATGTAGCACATGGTCATGCAAAATACGTCGGGCATACTTTAAAAGAATTACGCGGTGTACTAAGCAATCAGTGCATCATGGCGGGAAATGTCGCAACCTATGCGGGTGCTGATTATCTAGCGTCTTGTGGTGCAGATATGATTAAAGTGGGTATTGGTGGTGGTTCTGTTTGTAGTACGCGCATCAAAACCGGTTTTGGTGTGCCCATGCTGACATCTATCGAAGATTGCGCGCGAACAGACCGTTCGATAGTTGCTGACGGCGGCATTCGCACCCCGGGTGACATCGTCAAAGCCTTAGCTTTCGGTGCTGACTTCATCATGATGGGTGGCATGCTCGCTGGCACACGCCCTACCCCGGGTAAAGTCATTGAAAAAGACGATGGCAGCAAAATCAAACAATATCGTGGAATGGCCTCACGAGAAGCACAAGAAGACTTTATGGGCGGCATGCATGAATGGAAAACAGCTGAAGGCGTGGCTGTTGAAGTGCCTTATCGTGAAGATGAAGAGAACATCATCGCTGATATCATTGGTGGATTACGTTCAGGCCTAACCTATGGTGGCTCCAGTACTATTCATGAGTTACAACGCAAATTGAATTACATGATAGTAACGCCTGCCTCACGCATTGAGAGTCTGCCTCACAAAACGTTGGATTAAAATAAGCCTGTTTGTTTTTTATAAATCCATGATATAATGCGCGCCTTTCTGATGTACATCGAGTGGTGCGCAATATGAAAAATGAAGGCCGCAGAAACAAGATAAATTTCTTCTTTAAACGACGCGCTAGATCCGATCAACAATCCAACGCGCGACAAGATAATGTCTCAGATCCTCGTGCGCTACTCAAGTCTAATGAAGCACGCAAGGTCCGCTTTTCTGAGCAGACAAATTCATTAAGACG
>DAOUQR010000217.1 GCA_030625525.1 Pseudomonadota bacterium
CGCAGCATTGCTATTCGCGATGAACTAACAGACACATGGAAAAATAGAAACATTAAAGCCCATCGTGAATATGCAATATTAACAGCTGAAATATCTCAAGCAGCATTTGGTATGACACCATCTCAATATAAAAATCACAAATCACTTACACAAGAAAATTTACGGGATCACATGACCGATCTCGAGCTAATCTTCTCAATGCTGGGTGAAGCCTCGACAACCGAAATCGCAAGAAGTCGAGACGCCCAAGGATTTAAGGAAAATAAGGAAGCTGCCCGCAAGGGTGGCACAGTTGCCGGTAACGCGCGTCTTGAATTAGAGCTGGAAACGGGAACAAAAGTAATTACTCAAGAAAACTATCTAAATCTACTTGACTCAGAAAAAAATGCCTCTTGAAGGGTAAGTATATCAGAACAAACTAAAATTCACAGGAGCTCAAATGAAAGCCTTCCATCGCTTGTCTTTATCCGTACAAATTATCATCGCCATGTTGGTTGGTATTACCTTAGGGCTTATTCTTAATCATTTACCCGCCTCACATACCGTCGATGTTTATGTCACTGAAGGCGTCTTGGATCTCGGCGGCAAGATTTTTATAAGCTTACTCAAAATGTTAGTCGTACCCATCGTATTTGTCTCACTGATCTGTGGTACGTGTAAACTCAGTGGCGGTAAACAATTTGGGCGACTCGCGAGTAAAACCGTCTTACTTTATATTGTGACAACAGGCGTGGCGATTAGCTTAGCTTTGATGGTCGCGTATTTATTGAATATCGGTGCGGGAACAAATGCACATTTACCGACGAATTATATTCCTCAAACCATGCCGCCTTTAAAACAAACCATTTTAAACATTTTCCCAAAAAATCCTGTTGAAGCTTTAGCAAAAGGGAATATGTTACAAATCATCATCTTTGCGATGATCTTTGGTAGCGCCATTTCTCTTGCCGGTGAAGGTGGCGAACGCATCAAAAACTTATTTATTGATCTCGATGTCGTCATCATGAAACTCATGGATATCGTTTTAAAAATTGCGCCCTACGGTGTATTTTGTTTAGTTGCGGCTATTTTTGCACGCTTAGGTTTTGGTTTAATTAAACAGTTGGCGGGTTATTTTGTTGCCGTGTTACTGGTGCTATTTATGCAATTGCTGATTGTGTATCCGACGATATTAAAATTACTCGGACGCTTATCGATTGTGCCCTTTTTTAAAAAAATGTTTCCGGCGATGTTGTTTGCGTTTAGCACGTCAAGTTCAAGCGCGTCGATCCCCGTTGTTTTAAACACCGTTGAAAAAAAACTCGGTGTGAGTGAATCGGTTGCCGCTTTTGTGATCCCTCTCGGTGCAACCATTAATATGGATGGCACCGCGATCATGCAAGGGGTCGCAACTGTATTTATCGCGAATTCTTATAACATCCACATCGGTTTTAGCGGTTTTCTCAAAGTAGTCTTAACGGCAACGCTTGCGTCTATCGGAACGGC
Organism: Pseudomonadota bacterium; assembly: GCA_030625525.1. GTDB lineage: Bacteria > Pseudomonadota > Gammaproteobacteria > DAOUQR01 > DAOUQR01 > DAOUQR01. Next base: position 1,486 of record DAOUQR010000217.1, read on the forward strand.
AGGTGTCCCGAGTGTCGGATTAATCACACTGACCATGGTATTGCTCCAAGTTGGTTTACCCATTGAAGGTATAGCACTCATCATCGGCGTCGATCGCTTGCTCGATATGACACGAACAGCTGTGAATGTTGCTGGCGATTCAGTGATTGCCTGTGTGGTGGGTAAAAGTGAAGGCGCGTTATCGATGGATACTTATTTGAACGCCGAATAAAATTTTATGTACTTAATATATCCTTAAGGTAAACGAGTGTATAATGTTTGTCTTACATAGCAATTTTTAGATATACAGAGGTATAAGTGGACTTACTCGAATATTGGCAGACTTTTAAGACTGAGTTAGCTCAGCTTGAAAAGAAGTTATCTGACGAGGTTTACTCGGATGCAGATGAGCTCGCCTTTAAAACAGCGGCCGATAATGCGCGCGAGATGATTGACTTAGGTATCAAACTTAAAATACACATTTATAACCGGTGGTCCGCGATAGCAGCAAAGATATTAATGGCACCTGACGGTGTCAAACTCCTGTGGCGACGAGAACGGTTTTCGCCTGACACTGACTCACCACATTTACCGACTATCGCTGGCCAAAAATCGCTTGCTTTTGCAAAAATTTATCTTGAACATCTTGATCGCTTCATTGATGAAAAGAACCCGATAATATTCACGGAAGACGAACTCTCGGCACCTCTCCAGTTTAAAATTGACAGCCTTAAGGAATTTGCAACTAAGACCAAAAATGAATTGAAACCAGCCATAGCTTCTTACAAACAGCTAAACAATGAAAATGGATTAGATACAGACGATAATCTCGATGATGGTAACGCAAATCCGTTGGATCTAGATAACTCCCCAACCATTCCGGTTACGGCATCACAAACAACACGGTTAGGCAATCCAGAACGACCTATTTATAAGCTGTTAGCTTCTAGTCAGAAGCGAGATCTGAATACTGCATTGACTGATCTTAAAAACAGTGACGTCGATCCCGTTGATATATATAAGCAGTTCGCCAAGCTACTCATATTGGACAAAGAACAAAAATTGCTATGGGAACAGCGTTTAATAGAAAAACAAACTTATCATGATGGCAGCCGTTGGTTTGGTGATCTGCGATGGCACTTGCCCAGTTTGAGCACCGTCGGTCAGGCATTGAGTTTCATACCTCCCGAGCAACAACCGGTTTTCGTTATGATAGATATTATCGAGGCAACTCTCCAAAGAAGTGAAAAGCTTGTTGCTGACCTGGAAGGGTTAAAGAGGTTAGAGGAGATTGATAACTGGGCCGAAGGGAGTTTAGATAAAGCGGAGCATAAAAAAAACGAGGTTGATAACGCTGCACCAGAAAAAAAATTAAATCAACAAAAACTCGACATTGCTAACGCTGCCCCAGAAAGAAACTCATTCGTCCAATTTTTAGATGACCTATACCAAAGGTTCTGGCAAACAATAACTATGTTATCTACACTATTCTCTGGTCGAGATACACAGAAAACCGATATAGAGCAAGCTGAAGTTAAGCCAACCAACAAATTTCAAAAAAGAAGAAGCCCCATCCGCACAAAGTCATCACTTGTATTCACGGAACTAAAACCAATACAAGATCTTGAAATAAATCAGCAAGAAGAGTCACCACTAAAGCATGAAAGTCCGGCAGGACTTCGATAAAAAAAACCAAACAGCCCTATCGGTTCAGCAATTCTCAATTTGAAAAGAATATCGATCGTCAT
>DAOUQR010000177.1 GCA_030625525.1 Pseudomonadota bacterium
CAGCTACCGATGGGGAACACAACCCCCAATTGAACAACACGGCCAACTCTATCGCTCATTTTGGGGCGCGATCAACACTCTCGACACACTAGAAATTGATGCTGGTTTAGGTGAAATTAATCGCTATAATGCACTCGGTACGGTGAACTTTAAGGGTGTGCCATGGTATGGCAAGATGTCTTACCAATTCGGCCGATATATTGGCTATGCTACTGATGCTCTCACAATCATTGAAGTCGGCATGCTTGGGAAATCGGCTTTCGCGGCGGTTAATGCTAAAATAACTCAGAGCGTTGCGGTTAACGTCATGAAGATGGGGGTAGCCGACCAGACGGCGCAAGCTTTTGAGAAGGTGATGGCGAGTCAGAAGACAGTCAGGCTAGCACTGACGAAGAGAGGATTTTTTGGGAGTGCTGAGGCAGAGGATGAGTTAACACATTTATCGCCAAGTGAATTAGAAGTAACACACCCGAGAACCATGGGTAGGCGTGCTTTTGGACGATTAGTTAAGGACATCAAAGAAAATGGCATAAATGAAACCGTGAAATTTATTGAGCATGACGGAAAAAATTATGTTGTCGATGGAAATCACCGAACAGTTGCCGCAAGAAGTTTAGGACTTGAGAGCATACCAGTTGAAAAAGTAGATCTTCCGTACCTCGCTTATAACACCATTGAGGATCTAGATTTTTTTAGTCCTGGTCTTTCGCAATAGCAGGAATAAATAGATGAATGAAAAAATATTAGAGTTAGCATATTTAAGAAATCAATTGGCGTCTAAACAATTCGATGATAAGGATGCAACTTTGATGCAAGAAATCGTCGATAAAATTTTTAATAGTAAGAGCATGTTTAAAGATATATCTCTTAATGCTATTGAAAACTGTAAATTAGATATCAGCAAAGCTAATTTTAAAGCTGCCACACAAGAAATTCAGCTGATTCATAATTTTCCTTTTGATGCCCCAGAAAAATGGAATGCGGATTATTTCTATAAAATAGAATTGCTTTCCTATCTTGAGCAGGTAGAAAATGTTAGCCGAATTAAAAAAGTCATTAAATTGCTGGGGGCATTGTAAACGAAAGTTTGAGGTTTTAGATGAATTTCCCGATGCTGAACTCATAAATAAGCTGCATCTAGAACCTAACTAAAAGATCTGAAAGTTAAAGGGCAGACTTAAAAAATGCTAGATACATTAATATTATACATAAATAATTTTGCTTTCGCGGCTAAAGACTGGGCAACCATTGAGGTAATAACGTAAGCGTCGGCTTAACGACGGGACTTCCCCTAACCCACTCTAAGCTTTAAAATCAGAAATCACTTTTTTAACTTCCCAAGGCGTTAAAGCCTCATAGTCATCGATGCTCTGACAATAGGGCAATTTTTCAAAAATATAGTTCAGATATTCAGCGGGATCGCATTCATTCGCTTTGGCTGTTTCTATCAAGCTAAATAAGCGCGCGCTGGTGTGTGCACCGTGAACGCTATTAGCAAAAAGCCAAGCCTTACGTCCCATCACAAACGGTTTGATTGCGCGCTCACAACGATTGTTGTCAATCTCATATCGACCATCTTCAAGATAGGTAATTAAGTAAGGCCAGCGTTTGAGTGTATATCTAATCGCTTCGCCGATTTTACTTTTCGGTGGTACGCATCTGGATTTTTCATCCAGGTATTTCTTCAATACCTCGAAGATAGGTTTCGACTTTTCATGACGTGTCGCCAATATTGTTTGAGGGACCGCCTGTTGTGCTTTAAGTGATTTTTCAATTTTATAAAGCTGAGCAATGAGTCTCACAACTTGGCCAGATACACCTTTCATTTTATTGCCATTGGGTAATGCATCCATAAATTTGCGACGAACATGCGCCATGCAATTAATGCCCGTTATTTCAGGTTTAGCAATGAGCTTCGAATAACCAGCATAACCATCGCAATGCAGTGCCCCTTGATAGCCATCAAAGAACGTTTCAGGGATCTCTGCTTTGCGCGATGCGTGGTACTGATAAATGATTATTCGTTCATCCGGTGGGCCGCCCATAAAACACCAGATATACGATTTAGTTTGCGCTCGACGTCCCGGCTCATTGAGTACTTGTATTGTGGTTTCATCCGCATAGGCAAGATCATAATCGAGCACTTTGTCCTGGAGACAATTAAACAGCGGTATCACCGCACGTCCCAGTTTTAGCATCCACTCACTCATGGTTTGGCGAGAGAGTTTAATTGAAAGGCGCTTAAAGATAGTTTCTTGTCGATACAGTGGCAGGTGATCGCAGAACTTTTGGATCACTATCTGCGATAAAAGTGACGCACTGGCTATGCTCTTTGGAAGCAGTTGTAACGGCTTCGATGCTGCTTTTAATTGCGCCTTGATAGCGGGATTTGTTTTATTAGCGGTATTACAGCTTTCACAACCATACTTTTTGCAGCGGTGCTCAATGACGGTGAGTTTTGCTGGTTGGTAATCGAGTTGCTCGCTGACGTTAGCGCCGATGCATTCCATTTCCTGACCGCATTCACAGATTTTTTCATCTGTCGTTAAGTCATGTTCGATAACTTTTCGAGGCAGGTGTTTTGGAAGTGGTTTACGGCCGCTGCGTTTTTTTATCGGCGTTGTAACTGGAGGCTCTTCAACCTCTGTTATTTCAGAGTCAACTAATTGAGCGCACAGTTCAAATTCATTGAATAAATCAGCGTCCAGTTGTTCTTGGATATCACTGGCTTTTTGTTTTTCTGATGAAGCGCCATAGAGTTTTTTTCTAAGCAGGCCATTTTCATGACTGTAATATTCATTGGCTTTTTCTAAGCGGCGTTTTTCTTTGATGACTTCTGCTGTTTCATGCACGAATTGCTCGAGCACTTTTCGTGTCTCGCCGCTTGTATTTTTGACTATTTCTTCCAATGAAATCATGGGAGGGATTATAGCAGACCCTTCGGTTTAACGCTATGAATAAAGCGTTTTTATTAAAAGTAATCGTTAAAATTATTACCCTGATCCTCGCCCATTAAATAAAAATCAAGCCCCATTAATAGACCTTTAAGTTGTGTTTTTGTGACCACCATTTCATGCTCGGTTATATATCTTGAATAGTTAAAACGTCCTCGTTCTAGACGCTTGTAATACATAACGAACCCATTCTTGTCCCAGATCAGGCACTTCACTTTATCTCGTGATCGGTTTGTAAATAAATACAAGTCGCCGGATTGGGGGTTTTTATCAAAAGCTTCTTGTAGCAATATACTTAAGCCATTAATGGCCTTTCTCATATCGACAGGCTCGGTGTAAACATAAATGGTCTGTGTGTTGCTTATGCTTAACATTCGAAGACTCCTAAAATAGTGAGTAACTGTGTCAGGCTAGATGAGTCGGATTTCATTGGTATTGATAAGACTGCACCGTTTCGCAATTTTAACTGGTAAGGTTCTGATGCTGATTGCACTGTTGTGCGATCGGGCGAAAGTCTCACAGGCAATAATTTCTTTGTGATCTTCTTAGCGGGGCGATATTTTTTACGGTAATAAATGAAGTTGTGAAACTTAATGTGGTGTTGATCACAGTAAGCCTTTTGTGTGGAGCCACTTTCTGCCCAATCAGTGATGATGGCCTTCCAGTCTTGTATATCAGTGTCAGATCTCCACATGTCACTAACCCTAGCGTTCTAGCGTTCAGAATGACATGCGGAAATCTGACATTA
>DAOUQR010000039.1 GCA_030625525.1 Pseudomonadota bacterium
ATTGAAAAAAATATTTTTTAAATTTTCAAATGGTCGAGATTTTGCCCACCCTAATTTGCATTGGCAGTGAACGTTAATGGTTATTGTCTGACTAACAGAGCAACCGACACATAGGATCACACCCTATTATCACCCGATAAATCTTTGTCCAATGGCTTGATCTGTAATGAAGGTTTTGCGATAGCTTTGTTATTTACCTTCCCTTTGATTTTTTCGATAATAATATGTTCGACATTCCGGGTTGATAAATCGAAACTTTTAAATTTAAAATCGGGGCCTTCGCCGGTATCCAAACGTGGTGCTAAATTATTAAATACAAAATAATAAAAACGAATAATGTCGGTTTTTAATTCTGGATTTTCATATTCTTTTGGCGTTAAACGTAACCATAAGGTATCGATACCTTGACCACCATCGATATAATCTTTATTGGTTTCTGATGGGGTATAAATTACTAAATCATTGCCTCCATGCAGATAGATATGATCTTGATTTGTTTTTGGATCTGTAATGAGATCGTCATTCGACGTTCCCACCAATAAGCTTCCAAAAACTCCGGCTACGATCATATAAGCACCTACGCGAGCATGCAGGTAGGCATTTAAATGCGTAAAGGCTCCCTTTATATATGCGAACATATCCTCCTCCCTTTGCTAACTTAGACGCAAAAAAAGAGAAAAAGTTCCCTAAGTTTTTTAAATCAGGATTTTTTTACGACTTGATCGAGTTGCAATAAAGTTTCTAGGAGTGAGCTCATTTTATCAAGCGGCCATGAATTCGGACCATCGCTTAAAGCTTTTTCTGGATTGGGATGGGTTTCCATAAATAAACCGGCGATACCTACGGCAACGGCAGCACGAGAAAGTACCGGAATAAATTCGCGTTGACCGCCCGATTGACTACCTTGCCCCCCCGGTAGTTGCACCGAATGTGTTGCATCAAAAACAACAGGGCAATTCGTTTGGCGCATGATTTCTAGTGAACGCATATCTGAGATTAAATTATTATAACCAAACGCATAGCCGCGTTCGCACACCATGATTTGTTCATTGCCGACGGCTTTAGCTTTATCCACTACATGTGTCATATCCCAAGGCGCTAGGAACTGCCCTTTTTTAATATTAACGGGCTTCATTTGTTTCGCCACACGTTGGATAAAATTCGTTTGACGACATAAAAATGCGGGCGTTTGTAACACATCAACAACACTGGCGACCTCTTCAATCGGGCTATCATCGTGAATATCCGTCACCACCGGCACACCAATTTGTTGCTTCACTTTTTCAAGGATCTTCAAACCTGTTTCAACACCTAAGCCGCGAAACGAACCATGTGAAGAACGGTTTGCTTTATCAAACGATGATTTATAAATAAAATTAATATTTAAACGCGTCGTGATTTCTTTTAGCAAACCCGCCGTTTCAATCGCTAGCGCTTCGCTTTCAATCACGCACGGTCCAGCCATTAAAAATAACGGTTGGTTTTCACCCACTTCAAATCCACATAAATTCATCATAGCTATAGTCCAAATTCTATTTCAGGTTGACGTGCAGAATGTTTTTCACTCTGCACGTTCACGACTTTTTTTTTAAAGCTTGCCCCTGCTAAAATAAAGCTTTCAAATAAGGGGTGACCGTCCCGAGGTGTCGAGGTAAATTCGGGGTGAAATTGACTGGCAACAAACCAAGGGTGATCGGCCAATTCAATCATCTCCACTAATTCACCGTCAAATGATCGACCGGATATCACCATTCCTTTTTCAACAAGTGTCGCAATCAAATTATTATTCACTTCATAACGATGACGATGACGTTCAGTAATCGTCTCTTTTTTATAAATCTCAAAGGCTCTTGAGGCGGGATCAAGATGACAAAGTTGCGCACCTAAACGCATGGTTCCACCCATATCAGAATCATGACTACGGCTTTCAAGTTGGCCTTCTTTATTCATCCATTCAGTGATCAAACCAACAACAGGATAAGTCGTATCCGAATTAAATTCCGTGCTATTCGCATCTTTAAGACCAACAACGTTACGTGCAAATTCAATAATCGCAGTTTGTAAGCCTAAACAAATACCTAAAAAGGGGATCTTATTTTCACGAGCATAGGTTATTGCAGAAATCTTTCCTTCTATACCACGTTCTCCAAAACCACCCGGTACTAAAATACCGTGAACATGTTCTAATAATTTAGTCCCGTGTTGTTCAATTAACTCTGCATCAATATAAACAATTTTCACTTTATGATTGGTATGAATTCCGGCATGGTGCAAGGCTTCGTTTAAGGATTTATACGCATCACTGAGTTCAGTATATTTACCAACGAGTGCGATTTTAATTTCTTCAGAAATGCTTGCCTCTTTATCAACAACGGCTTGCCAGTCACTCAGATCAGCTTTAGGTATATCAAGTTGAAATTTATCAGCAACGAGTTGATCAACACCTTGCTCATGTAAATGCAATGGTATTTGAAAAATACTCGGCAAATCAGCTAAACCAATCACACCGGATTTCTCAACGTTAGTAAATAATGCGATTTTGGTGCGCGCATAATCTGGCAATTTGTTTTCAGAGCGACAAATTAAAATGTCAGGCTGAATACCAATGGATCGTAATTCTTTAACAGAATGCTGCGTTGGCTTCGTTTTAATTTCACCAGCCACCGCAATATAAGGAACCAGTGTTAAGTGAATAAATAAAGTGCGCTGAGGTCCAAGCTCCATACGTAATTGTCGAATGGCTTCCATAAACGGTTGGGATTCAATATCACCCGCCGTGCCTCCGATTTCCACCATCGCAATATCATGACCTTCGGCACCGAGTTTTATACGACGCTTAATTTCATTCGTAATATGCGGAATAACTTGTACGGTCCCGCCCAAATAATCACCACGACGCTCTTTAGCGATCACGTTTTCATAAACTTTACCGGTGGTGAAATTATTACGTTTAGTCATGGTGGTACGCACAAAGCGTTCATAATGCCCCAAATCCAAATCCGTTTCGGCACCATCTTCGGTCACGAAAACTTCACCATGCTGAAAAGGACTCATCGTCCCCGGATCAACATTGATGTAAGGATCAAGTTTAATGAGTGTAACATTGAGACCCCGTGCTTCGAGCACAGCGGCTAATGAGGCTGAGGCAATACCTTTGCCGAGCGAGGATACAACACCGCCCGTAATGAAAATATATTTGGTCATAAAAAACCCGTTTGTAGATGGTTCAACTTTGATAACAAAACGGGAAAAGATTTTACCAGAGTACGCGCAGAACACAATCTATTTAAGCGTAAGGTTAGTGAGCTATTTCAATCACCCCGGTCCGGTAGTGTGACAAAGTCCCTGTCTCTGGTACCTTAAATTCTTCAGCTATCGTATAACCCACCACACAAGCCAGAGTATCATTAATATAAATCAACGGGATGCGATTGCGTTGCCAAGGTGGGATCCTCCACGTCTGCATCAAGTGCTTTAAACGCTGATGCCCTTGGCGACCTTGAGGTTGAATACGCTCCCCCCCCGTTCGAAAACGGATTTCAATACGCGCATCTTTTGGAATGTGCAAACCATTCGACGCGGGATGAAAAGCTAAAACACCTAAGTGCACGGGCAAGATAAATTCTTCATTTAAATCCCATCTGGCTTGGTAGTCTTGCGGGATCAAGGCCAAAGGTGGCATTGCATAAAGCTGCTCTTGATAACGTCGCACCTCTGCGCCCGGCCAACTAACTAGCGGCGTCGCATCGTAGCGGCTTTGACAGACATCCGTTTGAATTTGACAGAGTCTGTCACGATTCGGTAACGGTAATTCTTGCTGGCGGATCCAATAACGTAGACATTGACGTTGTCGTGCTTCGGATAATTTTAACAGTGCCTGTCGATTCAACTGCTGATCATTTCGACACGCATCATAATCAGCTATCGCTAATTCAGTTAATAAGCTTTGAGCTTCTGCTAAATTTATTGTGGTACGTGACAGTGTTTCAATAAATGCAGGCCAGCGCTTTTGTAGTTTGGGTATAACTTGATGGCGCATATAATTACGATCAAACGCGGTATCAAAATTCGATTCATCGTCAATCCAATTTAAATGATTGGATCGAGCATACTGCTCCAACAACTTCCGCGAAATCTCTAGAAGTGGGCGCCATAAACAACTCTGATGAAAAGGTTTTATTACCGGCATGCCGACTAATCCATCAATCCCACTCCCGCGGCAACACTGCAATAAAAATGTCTCAGCTTGATCATGTTGATGATGGGCTAATGCTAAAATAGATTGTTGAGGCAGCGCTCGTTCAAACGCCATATAGCGCGCTTTTCGAGCGGACTCTTCCGGACTTTGTTTGGCTTTACGCGTCGCATCAACTGAAATCACTTGAATCGGTATTTTCAATTCTTGACAGACTTGACGAACATGCGCTTCCCACTGAGCAGCATTTGGACTCAAACCATGATTAATGTGGATCGCGCTTAAAGTTTGTTTTAATTTTAATTGGCATAATGCATGAAGCAAAACATGTGAATCTAGACCGCCACTATATCCCACACAGATGGATTGATGCTGAGGTAAGGTTTCAATTTGTTGTTGTAAATGCGTCAATAAACTCATCATGCATCACGACTCTATGACAGCCCCATCGCCATTAAACGTTGATAACGTTGCGCAACACGCTCTTCATCGCTTAATGTATTTAATTCTGAAAGGTGTTTTTTTATGGATGCTTTGATCCGAATCACCATCTCATTGAAATCACGATGCGCACCACCCAGTGGTTCTTCGATCACTTCATCAATCAACTTGAGCCCTAGCAAACGATTCGCAGTGATGCCCATTGCATCGGCAGCCAGGCTCGCTTTGTCAGCACTCTTCCATAAAATAGACGCACAGCCTTCCGGCGAAATAACCGAATAAATACTGTATTGCAGCATCAAAACTCGATCGCCCACACCAATTGCTAAAGCACCACCAGAGCCGCCTTCCCCAATCACTGTGCAAATGATCGGTGGCGTTAGCTGCGACATCACAAATAAATTTTTTGCGATGGCTTCACTTTGATTTCGCTCTTCAGCTCCAATACCCGGATACGCGCCTGAGGTATCAATAAAGGTCAAAATAGGCAGTTTGAATTTATCCGCCATTCGCATCAAACGTAATGCTCGACGATAGGATTCCGGACGGGCCATACCAAAATTGCGTCGCAATTTTTCCTTCGTGCGTCGTCCTTTTTCATTGCCAATCACCATCACCGGCTCGCCATCAAAACGGGCAATTCCACCGATGATTTCAGGTGAGGCACTGTAATGTCTGTCACCATGCAGCTCATCAAAATCAGTAAACAACGCTTGAATATAATCAATCGTATGGGGGCGCGCTGGATGCCGAGCCATTTGTGTCGTTTGCCAAGGTGATAAATTTGAAAAAATACTTTTTGTTAAATCCTCACCCTTTTTTTCAAGACGTGCAATTTCCGCACTTAAATTAACTTCACCATCATTGCTGACCATGCGTAATTCTTTAATTTTTGCCTCTAATTCAGCAATCGGCTGTTCGAACTCGATGAAGTGAGTTGGCATTGATAAAATCCTTCGCTCTCGGAACTTATTAGGCCGTTATGATAAATGAATCGTTGAACTTAAGCTATACCTGTTGATTTGTGTGCTACAATGCGCGCCTTATTTTTAAGCTGAACTCTGTCGGTACAAACATGCCTGAAATTAAACGTTGTGTATTATCTTTATCAGGTGGGATGGATTCCACCAGCCTTTGCTTACATATGTTAAATGGGGGTTATCAAGTCTATGGTTTAAGTTTTCAATACGGGCAAAAACATGCGATTGAATTAGAGCGCTTGCGTGAAAATTTAAGTTATTTAAAATCCAAAGGCTTTAACGTTTATCATCAACTTATTGATTTGAGCTCAACCATGGGCGCATTCGATTCAGCACTAACGAAACAACATATCGATGTACCTGAGGGCCATTACGCTGAAGATAATATGCGAAGCACGGTTGTCCCTAATCGCAATGCCATTTTCGCCTCCATTATCTATGGTTATGCACTCTCACTGGCTCAAGAATTTGAACAGGAAGTTAAACTCGGCTTAGGCGTACACGCCGGTGACCATGCCATCTATCCAGACTGCCGACCTGAATTCTATGACGCCATTGATAAAGCCTTTAAATTAGGCAATTGGAATAGCGAGCTCGCAAATTATTACCTGCCCTATCTGTCCATGAACAAAGCCGATATTTTACAGGACGCCATTAAGAGCACTGGCGATTTATCCTTAGATTTCACCACCATCTTTAGAAACACCCTCACCTGCTACAAGCCAAATTCCCAAGGACAGAGTTGTGGACGCTGTGGCAGCTGTAATGAACGTCTCGAAGCCTTTGAAATCATTGGAAAAACCGATCCCGCCCCCTATTTTGTTCAAAATTAGTGTTGCAATTATGCTCAGTTGGTTATATAATATTTGTACAAGCTTAATTATTGTACAGAATTATTAACCAAAGGTGAGCATCATGTCTATATTAGAAAACAACAAGCAAAGCAATCAAAAGTCTTTTCGCAGCAACGTGAAAGAGTTGATTAAAAGCTATCTTACCTCGCTAGAAGGTCAAGATCCCAACAATCTCTTTGAGATATTAAAAGAAGAAGTCGAAGCACCCATGCTTGAAGTCTTGATGGAACATACACGCTATAACCAATCAAGAACGGCCAGGATCCTAGGCTTGAGTCGCGGAACTTTGCGTCAAAAATTGAGACACTATTTCGGTGATCGCTACATTCACGACCGAAAGTAGTAATCGCGCCTAAAGTTTTTTATTCCGCCGCCGATACTTCTAGATGAAGCATAAAAAGGGGTGATCGGCGATGGAACCAACATTTAAACAAAAAGGTGGCGTTTTAATCGAAGCGTTGATCAGCGCAGCCGTACTGAGTGTCGGCATTCTAGCCATTACCAAAATGCAAACGACAATGGCCCGTAGCAGCATTGACTCCAATCAACAGAATAAAGCGATTATTCTGGCCCAAGAAAAAATCGAAGAGTTACGTAATTTTTCGACGAAAGCCGCTTACACTAACTTGAGTAACAGCAGTGATACCCTATCCAGTAAGGACACTACGTATACGCGCACTTGGAGCCTTACCCCGAATACTGATCCAAATTATAAAGCAGTACAAGTCGCTGTCGCTTGGACAACCGCGACGAACGAAAGTAAAAGTGTACAATTAAATTCAATTATCGCGGACCATGATCCCATGGATAGCGCTAGACTCTTTGCTATCTCCGACTTTGCATCAAAATATGAGCAAAATTCCTCCCTTGCACCAAATTCTGCGACCGACCAAGGTGATGGCACCAGTGATTACACCCCACTCAATGCACCCAATTCAACGCTCACCTATGACAACAGCACAGGCGATCTCACACTTATCAATGATGCAACAGCCATCAAAATTTCAGGGTCTATCACATTGGGAGCTGGCCAAGATAAACCACCTACCAGCTTTGATTTAACTCAAACTGTCGTTGTGACATCAAGAGAAGGTCAAAGCGACTCAAGTTATTGTACGCAAAGCGGCAGTGAGAGCCTTTTTACGTATGAGTGTGTTGTTAATAATAGTTGGTCTGGAACGATTAGCTTATCAGGTATCTCCGGTGTGAAAGTCTGCACCAATACCACTCAAGCTTATTCCGATGTCGTCGGCACCCTAACGAGTCAAGACTATCAGGTGATCGACTCTTCAATGTCATGTAGTGGTTCGACCCCAACACTTCATCAGAGCTTGTAATATAGGCTCAAATCACAGCCGCGCATGCAGAGAGCGCAGCTGTGAACCGTAAG
>DAOUQR010000195.1 GCA_030625525.1 Pseudomonadota bacterium
TGTTCTAAGGCGGTGATATGCGCTTCAAATTGTCTGAGTTTTGTTTGTGAATTAATAATCGCAACGCCAGGCTGAAATTGCCGGGTGATTGTACCGCTGCTATTTCGTTCGGTCGTTACGCTACCCCAATCAATGCCTAAGTTTTTAATATCATCATCATTAATTTCAGCGATGACTGCTTCGACTAAAATTTGCGAAGGACGGACATCGAGTTTTTTAATGACGGTGGTTAATGCGCGCATGACATTGGGCGGTGCATTTAGAATGATGGCGTTATTATTTAATTCCGCAATAATTTCTGCTTTGGGTTTGGATTTATCGCCGGCTAGTTCTTTGGTTTGTGAAGTTTGTGATGCGCCAATGGGCGGTGGCATCCCTTGCATTTCACTGGTGGATGTTTCAACGCTGTCGTCGGATCGGCCTTCAAGTCCTGTATCGGTACTGGAGTAGGCTTGCTGTTGTGTTTTAGTTCCAATGACGTAACTTACAGGGCCGGTATAAACACTGCGTGCAACGCCCGCTAAAATAGGTGCGAGGTCTCTTGCCTGCATATAATGTAGATTAATGACTTTGGTATTGCCCGAGCCAGCTGCACTTGGCACGTCTAATTGTGCGATGAGCACTTTAATTCGCATGCGTTGTGTTTGATTGCCGGTGAGTAAGATTGCATTGCTGCCGGTATTTGCGGCAATGTTGACGTTTTGTAATGGGCTATTAAACGTATTTCCGCGCAGTGATTGTAGGGTTTTAACCACATCATCCGCATTGGCATATTTCAATCGCACCATGTCAATGCCGCTATTAGTTTGCGAATCGAGCAGATTAATGATGCGCACCAAGCGTTGTAAGTTATCCGCTCGGCCGGCCAGAATAATGCTATTGCTCGGTTGATAAGCGCTGACCGTATCCCATTGTGGGAGCAGGGGTCTTAGTACGGGAACGAGTTGTTCGGCATTCACATACTTAATCGCAATCACGCGCGCGATCATTTGATCGCCTTCGCCGTAGGCCATGTTACCTGAAACACGTGAGGCTAAGGTTTTTGCATCAACACTGGGAACGATTTTGATCACCGCACCACTGGGAACGGCAGCAAAGCCGGCAACTTGGAGGGCAGATAAAAAGACTTGGTAAATTTCAGCTGGCTGCAAGGGCTTGCTAGATACAATGCTCAACCGACCCTGAACTCTAGGATCAACAATAAAATTTTTGCCAGTCTCGCGTGAGACTTCATCAATGATGGATCGAATGTCGGCATTGCGGATATTCCACAAGCGTTGGGTTTGCGTTTTAGTGCTTGTCTGCTGCTGCGCTTGACCGATAGGCAAGACCGCAAGGAGCAGTAAAACAAGACCGACGCTTCTGCATAATGGCTTGAATTTCATAGCGTATATTTGAACAAATAATCAAAAATTAGTCAAGTGATAATGTTCTTTGTATTGGGGCCACGAGGAAATGACTTTTGACGATTCTTCGTGGAGTAAAGCAAGGCAAGAACACCACGAAGAATTGGAAAAAGTCATTTCTTCGTGGTTGATTTGCCTGCTCTGACTCCCAGTATTCTTTTCATCATATAACACTTAAAAAATGACAGCGGTGGGGTTTCGTGGTAAAAAGCTTGCCCGTTTTTTATTGTGACAATTGTTTATTGAGGAGAATGATGAATATGATCGTTTTACATACCAATTATGGTGAGATTAAGATTGAGTTAGATGAAGAGAATACCCCGGTGACTGCGGCTAATTTTTTGAATTATGCGAAATCGGGTTTTTATGATGGCACAATTTTTCATCGTGTGATCAATAATTTTATGATCCAATGCGGTGGTTTTGAGCCGGGCATGACTCAAAAAGACTCTGATGAGCCGATTGAAAATGAAGCGCAGCAAGGTGGTCTTAATATGCGTGGCTCACTTGCAATGGCTCGCACGAATGATCCGCATTCTGCAAGTAGTCAGTTTTTTATTAATGTTAGTGATAATGATTTTTTAAATTTTAAACATAATAACAGTGCGGATGGTTGGGGTTATTGTGTGTTTGCGAATGTGACTGCAGGTATGGATGTGGTTGATAAAATCAAGGGTGTTGAAACGACGTCTCGTATGGGGCATCAAGATGTGCCGCAAGATGATGTGATCATCGAACGCGTTGAAATCTTGACGGAAGAGTCAGGCGAATAAATAAAAACTGGAGTCAGGTCTCAGACCTGACTCCACACAGTCGGTTATTAATTACTGATAAACTTACTGACGTAAGTTCCAATTTCATCGGCTGTTTCTTCTTTTACCTGCGAAGATTTTCCATCAAGCTTAAATACAAATTTGCTGACATCAGACATGCATATTTTAGTGGGTGTATTAAATTCGAATGCACTACGTCCTGTGAGTAATGTGTTAGGCGTATCGCCCCCATTAACATTGCCATGTGTGAACTCTTTATTAAGAATATCTTCCATGAACTTCTGCAACACGGCCAGATTGAACGTTGCATCGGGTGTTGCTTTTGTAATTCTTTGAATGAAATACCCAAGCCAGGCGACATTATTCTGTCTTAATTCTTCTGCAGAACTGTTTTTTGCTGTTTTCTTGGAGGAGTGGATGGCTTTTTTAAGTTCTATTAGAGCGGTTGCTTCGGATGCTTTAAAATGTGTTAACGCTGTTTTAATCGAGCCACCGATACGTTGTTCGGGCCTTAGGTTGCGTTCAATTGTTATGAGTTGGTGCTCGTCTTTGTTGGCTCTTTCTAGTGTTTTATCTGTTTTGATGAAAGAGTCGATGAGAGAATAGAGTAAATCTGTAGCTTTTTGACCCGTAGAGGTTTTATTCTTTGCAGCGCTGTAAAAGCAATATTGCTCACCAATAAGTGTTTCGAGCTTAATTTGTTTCTTGATTTCATCTGTTTTACTGTAAAACATCTTGAGCTGATCACACTGACTAAACACAACAGCAAATGGAGGATTACGTTTATTACAATCTTTGTAACGAGCCGTTAATTCTGTAATGTCTTTTTTGATTGTCTCAATGTCTTGAGTGGCATCGACAACCATAATCATTAAATCAGCATCTTTCGCTACATCATCAGTGTGGCTCGAAGTATCCTGAGTAATTACCTGTACTACAGGGTCTTTTTTAAATGTTTGATCAACTCCGACTGTATGAAAATGACGTTCTGGGAGCTTTCCCTTTGCGTGTAGTAAGCGATGCATAAACGCAGATTTGCCGGCCCCCGGCTGACCAATAACCGCGATATTAAGACGAAATTCGGGGAGTGATTTTTTTTTACTATTGTTAGGAAACATAATTAACACCTCTGAAGAGTAAAACAAGACTTTAATACAAGGACGCTATTTTACCATAGGTGAAAAAATTTACAATGATGGAGGGGCCGGTTTTCAACCTGCCCCCTGTTTTAATTACTACGCCATATTACGCAACACGTAATGTAA
>DAOUQR010000299.1 GCA_030625525.1 Pseudomonadota bacterium
CGCTTCAATTTTTTGCAACAATAATTCTGTTGAGCGACGTTGAATCCAGCCCGTTTTCATCACCACTCGCTTATTCGTCACGCCAAACTCGCTCGCGTAATAAAATATCGCCGCTTTATAAAACTCAAAAACAAATAAAAATGCAAACAAATAACCGGCAAAAGATAGTAAGCGGTTAGGAACAAAAAAGAGAAATATAAAGGCTAGCACGGCCCAAATAGAAGCAAACCAAAAAACAATCCAGTGCCGCCGCGCAAGATAAATCAGGTTTTCACCGTCTAAGAGATGCTTGATGATATAGCTCATGTTTTTTCCATTCGTTCAACTCGTTGAAATCCACGTGGCAACTTATTACCGCGACGTCCACGTTCCCCATGATAATGTGATAAATCTTTTGGCTTTAAGGTTAAATGCCGTTTGCCAGCATGTAAGGTTAGACTATCAGCTTCACTGATCACCGCAATATCGACAACCATTTCTTCACGCTTAGCGTTTCTCGCACTCGGAATATTAATAATTTTATTCCCCTTTCCGCGCACCAGAACCGGTAAGTCAGCGAGCGGGAAAATTAATAATCGACCGTCTGTCGTCACCGCCGCGACAAATTCATTCTCGATGTTGCTCACATGCGCAGGTCGCAGTGCAACGGATTCCTTCGGACATTTTAATGTCGCCTTACCACTTTTATTTCTAACGTATAATTCTTCAAGACTTACGACAAAACCATAACCCGCATCAGATGCAAGCAACACTTGTTGTTTAGCATCACCTGCTAGCACAGCCGTAAATGTAGCACCACTCGGTGGCGTAAAGCGACCGGTTAACGGTTCGCCCTGACTACGTGCTGACGCTAAGCTGTGTGCAGCAAGTGAATAGGCGCGGCCTGTTGAATCAAGAAAGATAGCCGGATGATTACTACGCCCCAGTGCATGGGCAAGATAACTATCTCCTGATTTATAATTCAACTCTTCAGGATTAATTTCATGACCTTTTGCCGCACGAACCCAACCTTTAGTCGACACAACAATCGTGCACGGTTCGCTAGGTAGGCGGTCTTCTTCTTTAATTGCTTGCGACTCTTCACGCTCAACAATCGGTGAACGACGCTCATCGCCATATTTTTCAGCATCGCTTATAATTTCTTTGCGTATGAGTGTTTTTAATCGACGCTCTGAGCCTAAAGTTTTTTCTAAATCAGCTTTTTCTTTGCTTAACTCATCTTGTTCAGCACGGATTTTTATCTCTTCTAATTTTGCTAAATGACGTAATTTTATATCTAAAATTGCATCGGCCTGTAGCTCGCTAAGATTGTAGCGGGTCATCAAGGCTTGTTTCGGTTTGTCTTCATTGCGAATAATGGCTATCACTTCATCAATATTTAAATAAGCGATGAGTAAGCCATCCAAAATATGCAAGCGACTGAGCACTTTATCTAAACGGTATTGCAAACGACGTGTGACTGTTTGAATACGAAATTCTAGCCATTCTTTGATCAGATCAAATAAGTTATAGACTTTCGGACGACCACCTAGGCCGATCATATTAAAGTTAACTCGATAATTACGCTCTAAATCCGTTGTCGCAAACAGATGTGACATGAGTGCATCGTAATCAACGCGGTTTGATCGCGGTACAATCACTAGACGGGTTGGATTTTCATGATCAGATTCATCACGCAAGTCTGCCACCATGGGTAGCTTTTTGGCTTGCATTTGTTGAGCGATTTGCTCGAGGATTTTCGCGCCTGACACTTGGTGAGGTAGCGCGTGCACGATAATCTCATCCTTTTCCTTCTTATAAACAGCGCGCATTTTGATTGAGCCATGCCCCGTGCGATACATTTGTTGGATATCGGCTTTGGGGGTAATAATTTCTGCGTCCGTTGGGAAATCAGGGCCTTGGATATGTTCGAAAACATCTTCAATCGTTGAACGACTATTCTCAAGCAAACGAATACAAGCGGATGCCACTTCATTTAAATTATGCGGCAAAATATCTGTCGCCATGCCGACCGCTATACCGGTTGCACCATTTAATAACACATTCGGTAAACGTGCGGGTAAGCGGACAGGCTCATCCAAAGTACCGTCGAAATTTGGCGTCCAATCAACGGTGCCGTGTCCTAATTCTTTCAATAACACTTCGGCATAGGGTGATAAACGCGCTTCTGTATATCGCATCGCAGCAAATGATTTTGGATC
>DAOUQR010000086.1 GCA_030625525.1 Pseudomonadota bacterium
ATATTCGCAGGTGCAGAGCCATGCCCAGCTCCAAACCCAGCTCCAGCTCCAAACCCAGCTCCAGCTCCAAACCCAGCTCCAGCTCCAAACCCAGCTCCAGCTCCACCCCCAAACCCAGATACAAGCACACTCTCCTCCACATCAGGCACCCTACCCGTAGCTTGCTGCAAAGCATCTTCAATCATATGCACCAAAAAATCATGCACCATACGCGCTTGTGAAAAACGCACTTCATGTTTCGTCGGATGCACATTCACATCCACCTCATGTGGATCAATCGTCAAATACAAAACATACCCCGCTTGCCTTCCAGGATACAAAAATGATTGATAGGCTTGATTAATCGCATGGCGAATTAATTTATCTTTCACCATACGCTGATTCAAAAAACAAAACTGCATATCCGATTGACTACGCGCAAATTCGGGCAAACTTAACCAACCATGACACGATAAACCCGGGATCTCATTACTCACAAACACCGCGTTTTGTAAAAAACTTTTGCCTAACAACTTCGACAATCGCAGCTCTTGGCTTTTTATATTATCAGCCTGGCTCACGCGCCATAAAACTTTATCATTGTGCTGCAATGAAAAACCAATCTCCGGATGACTCAAAGCAATACGCTTAACTACATCTTCACAATGCGAAAACTCTGTTTTATCCGCACGTAGAAAACGCCGTCGGGCCGGCGTGTTAAAAAACAAATCTCTGACTTCAATCGTCGTACCAACCGGATGAGCTGTCGGTTGTATTTGCAGCGATTGAACATCACCCTCACTTGATAACTGAAATCCGTGATCTTGATCAACCTGCTTTGACGACAAAGTAAATCGCGATACCGCGCTCACACTCGCCAAAGCTTCTCCGCGAAAACCCAAACTATTAATCGCCGACAAATCATCAATATTAGAAATTTTGCTGGTCGCATGTGCCGTCACAACAAGCGCGCTATCATCCGGATGGATCCCAACACCATTATCACGAATTTGAATAAGCTGGCTGCCCGCATGCTCAATGACCACATCAATCTGCGTAGCGCCGGCATCAATGCTGTTTTCTAAACATTCTTTAATAACAGACGCTGGGCGCTCAATCACTTCACCAGCGGCAATTTGATTCGCAATCAACGTAGGTAACAATTTAATACGCATTACACATCTCCGCGTCGAGGAATATGCAGCACTTGTCCTACCGCAAGTTGATTACCACGAATATGATTAAATTTTTTCAAATCACTCTGACTAACTTGAAATTTATTCGCAATTCCCGATAAATTATCCCCGCGAGCAACCGTATATGAGCGACGACGTTTATTAATAGCAAACCACGTTCCATTCGGTGGGTGTGCCACTAAATAATTTTTAATCCCGCGATAAATCGCATTGGCCATTTTTTTCTGATAACGCGAACTACCTAAATTTCGTTCTTCTTTTGGATTTGAAATAAATCCCGTTTCGATTAGCACCGACGGAATATCCGGTGATTTCAATACAACAAATCGCGCCTGCTCCACACGACGACTATGTAAACGCGCAATATTCGATAACTTTGGCAAAATATATGAGCCTAATTGCAAACTCGCACCAATGGTGGCCGTTTGTGATAAATCCAATAAAACCGATCGCAATAGCTGGCTTTTATCCGACAAATCCACGCCGCCTAATTCAGAATTATTTTCACGATTAGCGATCCAACGTGCCGCCTCACTGGTCGCACCTCGTTGTGACAAAGCATAAACCGACGCCCCATTTGAACGCGCATGAATAAACGCATCCGCGTGGATTGCCACAAATACATCGCTATTTTGTTTGCGCGCGAGTTTCAATCGTCGCCTTAAACCCACATAATAATCACCGCGACGTGTGAGTCGCGCCGCCATATTCGGATCTTTATCGATATATTGTTTTAAATACTTCGCGATTTTTAAAACCACAATTTTTTCTCGCGTCCCACGTGGGCCCATCGCACCTGGATCTTTACCGCCGTGTCCGGGATCAATGACAATCATAGTCTTGCGTAATTTTGCTATTTTTCTAGGTACGACCACGGTTGGTTGAAGTGATTGCGGTGAAACAGAAAATTGTTTTCGCACTTGGCGTTTCGAGCTCAGATCAATCACCAAACGATTCGGATTGCCTTGGTAAGCAGCTAAAACATGCGCCTTTGATTTAACGGCCTGGGCTAAATCAAACACCAAACGCAAATCCTTTTTTTGTCGCACACCACTGCGTATTTTAGTAATTAAGCTTCCCTTGATTTGCACACGCTTAACATCAAAGGCTAAAGATCCATCATCGATATCCACCACTAAACGATCAGGATAACGGATCGTAAATACTTTATATTTAAAGGGCGTCTTAGATTCTAAAACAATACGATTACCATTGGCTTGACGACCAATACGCATTTGATTAATGACAGTCGACCCTGCCTGAGAAAAAAGGAATACGAAGCTGATAAAAACAAACAATCTTTTATTCATAGGTTTTCTTTTAGTTGCTCACAAACTACCGCACCTCGTTGTGTGTGTGCGGTCAGCGTTAATTGTCTACCTTGCTCTTGGTATTCTAATATAAAATCCATATCCGGTGTAGGCAACACACCTTTGCCATGCTCTGGCCATTCGATACAACAAATTGAACGGGGTGAAAAATATTCGCGGATCCCAATCATTTCAAGTTCATCAACATGCGCTAATCGGTATAAATCTAAATGATAAATATCGAAATCAGCCAAATGATACGGTTCAACAATCGCATAACTCGGGCTCTTAATTTTTCCTTCCACACCGAGTGCACGCAAAAATGCACGGATAAAGGTGGTTTTGCCCGCACCTAATGGCCCCTGAAAATACAAGGTTAAAGGCGGCTCACACACTTGGGCGAACGTATTTGCCACGGCGATTGTCGCTTGTTCGTCTTTGAGTTCACAGCTCCAGTGCATACTTTATAAAACCTCGATGTCTAAATCCATATCACTTTCATAGTGAATATCAAACGTTTGGTTTAATAATTCGGGCAACACCGCAAATAAATCGGTGGCTAAAATACCTCGCTCAGCATTCTCTTGCACTTTTACAGCGGCTCGACCATGAAAATAAGCAGCAAAACGCGCCGCATCAAAGCCTTGCATATGTTGCGCGGATAGACCCGCAACCATACCCGCAAGCACATCACCCATACCCGCGATGGACATGATGGGCCCACCCACTGTCGCAATTTCAACTAAATTGCCCGGGGCTTGAATTAAGGTGCCTAGCCCTTTTAATATAGTCGCTGCTTGGTAACGGGTCACGATGTCATTAATCGCGGCAAAACGATTTGCTTGGATGTCCTCAGCAGTTCGATCCAACAAAGACGCTGCCTCACCCGGATGCGGGGTTAAAATCCAATTCGGTTGAGCGCTTTTCTCTTTAGCTGCGAAGTGAACGGCGCCACCATCAATAACTAAGGTTTTATCGGTCAGTTTCACTTGATTCCAAAGCGCTTCGGTCCACTCGGAGGCGGTTAAACCAGGCCCGATTAAAATCACTGAAGCTTGTTCGATAAGTGGCTCAAGTTGCTTGGGATCGCTCACGCCATAACACATCAACTCCGGGCGTGTCGCAATCACGGCGGTAATATGTTCGGGACGCGTTGCCACGGTCACAAGCCCAGCACCAACTCTTAAAGCAGCTTCGCCAGCCATGCGAACCGCACCTGCCATTCCATAATCACCCCCAATAACAAGCACATGTCCGTATAAACCTTTATGCGTATTTAATTTGCGGTGCCCCATATAAGCTGAGAAATCTTCGCCTTCAACACGACAGGCGGTGATCGGCACTAATGCAAATAACTCGGTGGGTAGGGCTAAATCCTGAGTCACCAAAAAACCACAATGATCCGGGCCATCCGCGGTATAAAATCCTTGTTTGCTACCAATATAAGTAATTGTCAGATCCGCGCGTACCGCCACACCTCGCACACAACCCGTATCAGCGTCTAGGCCTGAGGGCACATCAATCGCCATGATTTGCCCAGGCGTATCGTTAATCATTTCAATCGCATTACTTGCTAGACCATGCACATCGCCTTTGATGCCGATACCCAACACCGCATCAATAATTAAATCTTCAAGCAATTCTGTTTCAACGCTAAAGGCTTCGATCGGCACGCCGGCTTTTTCTGCCGCGAGCGCTACCTGTTTAGCGGGACCGCCTAATTCATCAATATCACATAGGGTATACACCACCACATCATAATCACTTTGATGCGCTAATCGTGCGACGACAAAGCCATCGCCGGCGTTATTCCCCTTACCACAAACAATGCCAATCGATTCGGGACGATCTTCCAATCCATTCACCAGTTCAAAGGCCGCGTGCCCGGCACGTTGCATCAAATCCGTTTCTGCGATATTGTATTTTTCAATCGCTAACTGCTCTAACGCACGAATTTGTTCAATATTATAAAACTCGTCTGTATCTAACATGGTGTATCCTTAAATCGCTTATGAATCAAACTACTGTGAACTATACCCAGCTTGCCAATGATATCAAGCGTTGGGGGCGTGAATTAGGTTTTCAACAGGTCGCGATTGCAGATACGCACTTGCCGTTAGCTGAGCAGCGCCTCAATGAATGGTTAGCAAAGGGCTATTACGGTGAAATGGAATACATGTCTCGTTATGGAACCAAGCGCTCTCGACCTCACGAATTAGTGCCCGACACTCGCACAGTGGTCATGGTGCGAATGGATTATTTGCCGCCGCAAGCCAATTTCAAAAACACCTTAGCCAATCGATTAAAAGCCTATGTTGCTCGCTACGCGCTGGGTCGAGATTATCATAAGCTTATTCGCAAACGCTTAAGCCTTTTGGCGAAAAAAATTGACGAGGTGACACCCGGCTTTGAATACCGCCCGTTCGCGGATAGCGCGCCGGTCATGGAAAAACCCTTGGCAGAAAAAGCCGGCTTAGGCTGGATTGGCAAACACACCAATTTAATTCATCGCAGCAGCGGCTCGTGGTTTTTTCTCGGAGCCTTATTTACCAATCTGCCGTTACCATTAGATACTGAAGAACAGTCACATTGTGGTTCGTGTGCTGCCTGTATAGACGTTTGTCCAACTCAAGCCATTGTCGCACCGTATCAATTGGACGCGCGGCGTTGTATTTCTTATTTAACCATTGAATTACGCGGTTCAATCCCTGTGGAATTTCGCTCAATGATCGGCAATCGCATTTACGGTTGTGATGATTGCCAAATCGTTTGTCCTTGGAATAAGTTCGCGAAAATGACAGCTGAAGGTGATTTTAACCCTCGCCATGAATTGGATACGCTCGATTTAATTGATGGATTTAATTGGACTGAAGAAGACTTTGATAAAAAAACACAAGGCTCGGCGATTCGTCGAATAGGCTATGAATGCTGGTTACGTAATCTCGCGGTGGGCTTGGGAAATGCGCCGAGGTCTGCGGCGATTGTAACGGCGTTAAAGAGCAAACTCACCCACCCGTCAGGATTAGTCCGTGAACATGTGGAGTGGGCTTTGCAGCAACACAAATAAGTACTCACTTACCCCTATCCTGCCGGTTTCATAGAACGAAGATTCAGTTTTTCCTCGATATGTTGCTTCTGTTTCTCGTTTAAATTCGGCCAAGTTTTAATAATACTTTGACCAATATCTCGTTCTTGCAAAGCTCTAGTTCGTGATTCCCAAGGCAATTCACCCGTTAAATACATCGACACAAAAAAGGCAACCAATAATG
>DAOUQR010000202.1 GCA_030625525.1 Pseudomonadota bacterium
TGACATTTTTACCTCCCTTACTCATTGTATTGTTTTATCCTAATGCGTTTATTGGTGCACTGAGTTATGCTGGGATTGCCTGTCTGGTTTTATTGGTCTGCTTGCCTGTTTTGATGATCTGGGTGGGTCGTTATAGCAAGCAACTTAAAGGTCCTTTGCGAATGCCGGGAGGTCGTGTGTTATTAACTGTTGAGTTTGTCGTTGCGATTGTGCTGGTGATCTTGGCAGTATGGCAAAAACTATAAGGAAATTGTATGACATTATTGAAGCCGTTTAACAGCATTCATCCACGCGTTGAAGATATTGATTCCGTGGTTGCGCCGCCTTATGATGTTGTGACTGTAGCGCAAGCGAAGGCGTTTGCTAAAGATAAGCCGAATAATATTTTACATATCACCAAGCCAGAAATTGATGCCAGTGAAGACATCTTTCAAGTTGCTAAACAAAATCTACACCGCATGCTTAATGACGGGGTTTTGATCCAAGATGATGAGCCGAGTTTTTATGTCTACCAAATTAAAACATCGACTGATGTGAAAACAGGCCTAGTGGGCGCTGCCTCTACTCAAGCCTATGCAGCCAATAAAATAAAAAGACATGAACACACACGTCCTGATAAAGAACAAGGCCGTGTTCAGTTGCTTGAAAATGTAGGCGCGCAGATCAGTCCTATTTTATTGAGTTATCGGCGCAATGAAGTGCTTCAAACTTTGCTTGCGACAGTGACAGAGCAACCATCGCTTTACCAAGTCACTCATGATTCAGTTTTGCATTCCATCTGGCAAGTGCCTGCGGATAAAATAGAAGACATTGAACAAGCGTTATCAGCCATTCCGTGTTTATATATCGCGGATGGTCATCACCGTTCTGCGGCAGCTGCGCGATACGCGATGACGCATCCCGAACAGCCTTGGGGGCAATATTTTTTATCTGTTTTATTTCCAGAAGATGAATTAACGATATTAGGCTATCATCGTTTAATTCGTGATTTGGGCGGGCTATCGGTTGATGATTTTATCGCGGCATGTCGCAATAATTTTGATGTTGAGATCAGCGAGCAAGCGGTGATACCGACGAATAAAGAATTAAAATTTGGTTTGTTTATTCAAAATCAATGGTATGTATTGACGCCTAAAAACCCATTGAGATCGGATGATCCTATTCAACAATTAGCAGTGAGCGTATTACATCAACAATTGATTGAACCGATTTTGGATATTATGGATCCGCGTCAAGATCCACGCATTGATTTTGTAGGTGGGCAATCTGTGGCGAATGAAATAGAGCAACGGGTTTCTCAAAGTGAATTTGTTTGTGCGTTTACATTGCCGGCAACGACAATCGAACAAATTTTTGAAATCAGTGATCATAATCAAGTAACACCGCCTAAATCAACGTGGTTTGAACCCAAGTTGTTGGATGGCTTTTTTGGATTTTTGCTTAAATGAGACCTTTTTTAAAATGGCCAGGAAATAAATACCGTATCATTGATAAAATTCGTGACGTATTGCCAAAAGCCGACCGGTTAATTGAGCCGTTTGCCGGTTCAGGTGCCGTATTTTTAAATACAGATTATCCGAAATTTTTACTCGGTGAAGTCAATCCCGACTTAGTTAATCTTTATGATTATGTTAAGACTGAGGGCAATGATTTTATCGAGTATTGTTCACAATTTTTTGGAAAAAAGCCCAATAATGAAAAAAAGTATTATCAGTTTCGTGATGAATTTAATCAAACTGAAGACACGCGATTGAAATCTGCGTTGTTTATCTATTTTAATAAACACGGATTTAATGGCTTATGTCGTTATAATTCCAAAGGGCAGTTTAACGTGCCATACGGTTTTCGCGAGCAGGTTTTATTTCCAGAAAAGCAAATGCATCACTTTCATCAGCGATCGCAACAAGCAAAGATCCAATGTGCTGATTATAAAAAGTTATTAAAACAAGCAACTCCGAATGATGTTGTTTATTGTGATCCCCCTTATGTCCCATTAAGTGAAACAGCCTCATTTACACGTTATAGCCAACAAGATTTTATTGAATCTGATCAACGCGAATTAGCGACATTGGCAGAATCACTTATGGCAAAAGGCATTACGGTTGTGATCTCTAATCATGATACTCCGTTTACGCGTGAGCTTTATCAACAAGCTAAAATAATCTCACATAAAGTCTCACGATTTATCAGTTGTGATTCAGCTAGAAGGCGCCCAGTGAGCGAAGTCATTGCAATTTTTTCGCCTAATTCAAAGTGAGCAACCATGCATAAGATCCGTCAAGTCAACGATATCATCTTACATAGCAAACCTTATGTTATCGATTTTAATCAAGCCGAACACCGAGCGCATTTGGCAGAGATCATTCCCATTATGCAACGAAATTTACATGAAGCGGGTGGTGTAGGTATCGCCTCTAATCAATGTGCAGAAATTGAAAATCCACCACAAGTCATTATTGTTGGAAATAATGAATTTGAGATCCCAAAAGAACGTTACCCCGATATTGCTATCCCTAAAGAATTGATTTTAGTTAATCCCCATGTTCTGGAAATGAAAGAACCCTATTTTCCAGAAGGAGGCGAAGGCTGTCTGAGCTTGCAGAGTCCAATACGCGGACGTGTCGAACGCTTTAAAAAAGCAACGGTGCGCTATCAAGATATCCACGGCGAAAGCATAACAAAAACATTCACAAATTTTTCAGCACACATTGTGCATCACGAGTGCGATCATTTACAGGGAATTGTTTTTATCCAAAAGATCATCACTGAGTTATCAGCAGAACAACGCCAGCATCTGCTCAACATTATAGAATCAGTGATCGATCAACCGGATGAAAACGTAAATATCGAGATGTTAGAACCCAAAGTAACCTTTGAACGCAGCAATCATAATGAACTCATCGTCGACGAAGACGCACTGCGATTATTTCTACACTACACCGATGAAACCGCCTTAGACGGACTCTGTAAACTCTTAAAGAAAATGCTTTAAATCATACCTATCAAAGTTTTGCTGGCTTGTTCGGCATTTTCGCGAACAAGCTTTGGTACTAAATAGCCGGACAACGTAGCTTGTAATTCTTTATAAATCTCAATCGCTGTTTCATCGGGCACTTCAAAATGTTGTGCGCCGGCGACTTTATCTAATAAATGTAGATAGTAAGGAATGATCTCGTTAGCAAATAAGATCTGACTTAATTTCGCTAATGTACTCGCATCGTCATTAATATTTTTTAATAAGACGGATTGATTGAACAGCTGGACACCGGCAGCTTTGAGTTTGGCTAGTGCATGCATAACGTCTTCCGTGATTTCATTTGGATGATTGCTATG
>DAOUQR010000065.1 GCA_030625525.1 Pseudomonadota bacterium
CCTGATGTCTGAGAATCCCCAACCTCAACAATAGGTGCATCAGGGGTACCCAAGTGATAAGTTTGCTCATACATTTTATTATTGCGACGAATACGAAGCTTTAAGGTGTCAGACAACGCATTAACCACAGAAACACCCACGCCATGCAACCCACCGGATACTTTATAAGAGTTTGCATCAAATTTACCACCCGCATGGAGAACCGTCATAATAACTTCAGCAGCTGAACGCCCCTCTTCCTCATGGATATCAACAGGAATACCACGACCATTATCTCTTACAGTGATAGATTCATCATTGTGAATAACCACATCTATCTTCGTACAATGCCCCGCTAAGGCTTCATCGATTGAGTTATCAACAACCTCAAAAACCATATGGTGTAAGCCTGTGCCATCATCCGTATCACCGATGTACATTCCTGGGCGTTTACGAACGGCATCTAAACCTTTTAGGACTTTAATACTCTTTGAATCATAACTTTGATCAGCTGGCATCAATGCGAAACTCCTTCAAATATTCTTAACAAAATAGGGATTATGTTCATTTTTTAAGGTCGTAAATTATACCATAAAGCTACCGCGGTTCATATCATGCTTGCGCTTTACTTTCTATTTATCAATGACAGGATTAAGATGTTCCATGTGAAACAACTTAAAATCTGCACGTTCACGGGGTTGCTTAAAAGCATCAACATCAACACCAGTAACGAAAACCTGGGCGTTTAACTGACTGAGTAGCGAAAAAACTCTTTGTCGCCGCTCCGCATCAAGCTCCGCGGCTAAATCATCAATAAGATAAATTGATTGCTGGCCTTTTAATTGCCTCAATAAACGACCCTGAGCTAACTTCAAGGCAAAAACCAGTAATTTTTGTTGGCCACGCGAAAGCACCGATTCAACAGGTATACCTCGGTGTACCAATCGTAAATCAGCTCGATGAGGACCAGATAGGGTGTAACCAAGCTTTAATTCTCTTTCATAGTTCTCATCAAGCATATCCTCAAGAGATAGATCCGCATTCCATCCACGTCTATATTGCAACTGAACATCTAAATCAAGTAAGGTAGGTAAGAGGGCTTTAAAGAAAACTTCAAACTCCACCAAATACCGCTTTCTTAACGAATTTAAGGTCTCAGCAATTCGAATATATTGCCTATCCCAAACATTTAACGCATCTCTACGCGCCCCTTGTTTTATCAGTAAATTACGTTGCTTAAGAACCTTTTGCATTCGAGCCCAATTCTCATGGAAGTCCTGTTCCACGTGAAACACACCCCAATCAAGAAATTGTCGGCGGGTTCTAGCTGTTGTAAATAATTGATAACTATCGGGATTAATTAGCAATAAAGGAAGCTGCTGAGCTAACTGTGCGGCACTAGAAGTGCTTTCTCCATCAATACGTATCTGTGTTTGACCGTGGACATTTTTTTGAATACCCAAGCGATGCTGCTTAAGCTCACCAAAAACTCGCAAATAATTTTTTTCATACTGAATCACGCGTCTAATCATGCGCGTACGAAAAGAACGGGCTAAGCCAAGTAAATGGATAGACTCGAGGATGCTGGTCTTACCACTACCATTTTCTCCAATAAATAAGTTGAAACCAGGAGTCAGCTCAATATCTACATGAGAAAGATTTCTTAAATCATCAATGATTAAACGTTTTAAACTCATAATCTCATGGGCATAATGACGTAAACGCGATTGCTGTCAATATCCGATTCCATTAACAGACTGCTATTTGCATCAGTAAGCGAAAGAATAACAGGGCCTTTAGGCATAGCATTTAAACCATCTTGCAGATAGCTGACATTGAAAGCGATTTCTAATGTTTCATTATCATAATCCGTCTCAATTTCTTCTTCTGCTTGTTCTTGCTCTGGATTATTTGCGGATAACTTCAACAAACCAGGAGACAACTGAATGCGAACCCCTCTGTATTTTTCATTAGAGAGAATAGAAACTCGCCCCAATGCTTCTTTCAAAACCATCGCATCGAGACTGATCAACTTATCACCACGTCGAGGAATAACTCGGTCATAGTCCGGAAACCGACCATCTACAAGTTTTGATGTAAAGGTAAAATCATCTGCAGCTACGCGTATATGTTTGTCAGTGATGTAAATCGTTAGAGGTGCATCGGTTTCATTAAGCAGGCGTAATAATTCACTAACCCCCTTTCGTGGAATAATAACAGACGGCTCAAGATTAATATCGCTTTTAGCTAACTGACAAAAGGCAAGTCGATGCCCATCCGTCGCAACAGTTTTAATAACGTGATCTTTAATTTCAAATAATAAGCCATTGAGATAATAACGCACATCTTGCTGAGCCATAGAAAAATAGGTGCTCTGCAATAAATAATGCAACTCTTGCTGCTGCAAATTAAATTCATTATCGGTGGGTGCATCCTCAATATAAGGGAATTCATCGGCAGATAGGGTAGCTAATGTAAAACGACTACGTCCCGCCTTGAGCAATAAACGCTCATTATCAAGGGAGATATCTAAATTAATATCATTCGGTAAATTGCGGCAAATATCTAGTAACTTGCGGGCAGATGTCGTGATCGTGCCGGTTTCTGTCACATTGTCGAGCTTAACTCTAGCAACCAACTCTATCTCCATATCTGTTGCCGTTAACAACAACAGGTCAGATTGTACATCAATCATAACATTACCTAAAATAGGTAAGGTTTGACGGCGCTCAACTGCACCTAAGACCAACTGCAAAGGTTTCAATAATGCTTCGCGTTGAATGTTAAATTTCATCAGTCTTCCTTTAAGTAGTAAGAATGCGCATTAAATTTTTATGATCATCAGCAAGCTCCTGGGTTGTTTGCAACAACTCCTTGATCTTGCGATTTGCGTGAATAACAGTCGTGTGATCACGCCCTCCAAAGGCATCACCGATTTCGGGCAAACTATGGTTTGTCAACTCTTTGGAGAGGGCCATTGCCATTTGGCGTGGACGAGTCACTGATCGACTGCGACGTTTCGATAAAATATCAGAAACTTTAACTTTGTAATATTCAGCAACGGTCTTGATTATGTTTTCAATTGTCACCAACTTGTCTTGTAATGCTAGTAAATCACGTAAAGCGTCATGTACAAAATCAACCGTAATAGGCTTACCTGTAAATTGTGCATTGGCGATCACTCGACGCAAAGCACCCTCTAATTCACGCACATTTGAACGGATGCGTTTAGCAATAAAAAAGGCCACTTCATAGGGTAGATCAACTTTCGATAGCTCTGCTTTACTCATCAAAATAGCGACCCGGGTTTCCAGCTCTGGAGGCTCTACAGCAACCGTTAAGCCCCAACCAAATCTTGACTTTAAACGTTCCTCAACGCCTTCAATTTCCTTAGGATAGCGATCACTTGAAAGAATAATCTGCTGCTGCCCTTCTAATAGAGCATTAAACGTATGAAAAAACTCTTCCTGAGAGCGATCTTTACCTGCAAAAAACTGAATATCATCGATCAATAGAGCATTTAATGAACGATAAAAGCGTTTAAACTCATTAATAGTATTTGTTTGTAATGCTTTAACCATGTCAGCAACAAAACGTTCAGAGTGAAGATAAAGCACATTTGCACCCGGGTTTTGCTTTAAGATTTGATTTCCCACAGCATGCATTAAGTGCGTTTTACCTAAACCCACACCACCATAGATGAATAAAGGGTTATACGCCTCACCCGGGTTTTGACCTATTTGTAATGAAGCAGCACGAGCCAACTGATTTGAATTACCTTCAACAAAATTTTCAAACGTAAAATTTGGATTGATATTGGTCACATAACCAGCCGGCACAACCCTTTCAGCTGGCGAAGAAGACGCAAGCTGCCCAACAACTGCAATTTGAGGCTTTACAAGCACAGGAGTGCTTGGCGGCGCATTTGAACCTATTTCTATAACAACATGTGAATAAACACCATCACTTAGTTCATTAACTAATTCATTAATACGTTCGATAAATTTATTATTAATCCAATCAACAACAAAGCGATTTGGAGCAAGTAAACACAACTGTTGAGTATCTTGTTTAATCTGTAATGGTCGAATCCATGTATTAAATTGCTGAGAAGGAAATTCGTGCTCTAACCTCTCAAGGCATTTTTTCCAGATTGATAGAGGTTGTTCTAAAACGACAGCCACCTTAATTCCCCTAATATTTTCAAGCGCCTATTGTAGGCCTAGACGAGCAAAATAGGAATAGAAAACTTGTGATTAACTCCCCTTAAAACATGGGGGTAAAATGTGTAGATCAATGACGATTATTTTACCCCCTTATTTATCGACAGTTTATACCCAGCAAACCCTAAAGATACTTAATTGGTTATGCACAGGTTTTTCCCTTGTAAGCTTCTGTATTTAATCAAGTAAATAGACTTACCCACATTTGATGTACAGCCTTATAATAACAATAATCTTATTAATATTTAATAATGTTATTATTATTATCTCGGTGGATAACTTTTAAAAACGGCCTTTTTTACTGGTTCAGAGTGGACTTGTTTTGATCTTTCTTTTCGAGTATGATAGCTGCCCTTTTTGAATATTGTTTAAATTTTGTAAAACGGAATCCAGATTATGAAGCGTACTTTTCAACCAAGTAACCTAAAGCGTAAGCGTTCACACGGTTTTCGAGCTCGTATGAGTACTCGCGCCGGTCGTTTAGTGATTAAAAGACGTCGGAATAAGGGGCGTAAACGTTTAGCTGCGTAGCATGAACCACTTTCAGGGTGGGTTACGCTTAAAGAAAGCAAGCGAGTTTCGCTATGTTTTTTCTAAGGCTAAGCGCTTTAGCACATCTTGTTTATCTTGCTTTGTTCGTCTTAACGATAATGGATTAGCTAGGTTAGGCCTAGCTATTAGCAAGAAATGTTCTAAGAAAGCAGTGCAACGTAATTTAATTAAACGCATCGTTCGTGAAAGTTTTCGACAGGCTGATCTAGATGTAACGGTCGATATAGTCGTTACAGCACATAAATCAATCTGCAAGCTTTCAAACGAGCAGTTGCGTAGAGCGATAGATAAACAGTGGCAAGATATTCATCATTACTTCAAAACCTCAGTCTGCGATTGATACGATTATATCAAATCACTATCAGTCCTTGGCTTGGTGACTGCTGCCGTTTTTATCCCAGTTGTTCTAATTATGCAAATGAAGCCATTCATGAGCATGGTTTTTGCCGGGGCTCCTGGTTGACGATTAAGCGACTTTTAAAGTGCCATCCTTTTCATACGGGTGGATTCGATCCAGTTCCTAAGCGATATATACGCAAAACAAACATTTGAGAGAAAGATGATAGATTCAAAACGATTAGTTCTATACGGTGCCTTCATTTTGGCTTGTTTCATGTTGTGGACAAACTGGCAGCGAGAACACGTTGTTAAAAGACCGGCTGTGCAGCCTACTGTGACCGCCAGTCAAACGTCTAGTGAGACTTCAGGCGGATATATACCTCGAGAGCATTTATCACCGTCAACGGAAGCAGGGGAGCATCCGGCTGTGGCAGCTCAAGCTGAACAACATACCGCGCAAGATAAGTTGATTCAGGTTAAGACAAATGTTCTAAATTTACAGATTGATCCACTGGGTGGCAATATCGTAGGAACAACCTTGCCTAAATATCCTAAAGCGCTTCATGCTAAAAATCAGCCTTATCAGTTATTTAGTACTCAAACGGACAGATTGTATTTAGCGCAATCTGGTGTTATTGCGTCTCAGTTAAAAAGAAAGCCTCTCTTTACTTTTGCAAAGCAAAGCTATGTTAGTGAGGGTAGTGAAAATTTGAACGTGAAATTAACGTTTAAAAGCCCAAAGGGCGTCATTGTTACAAAGACTTATAGCTTTGAACCGAACAGTTATTTGATTAAAGAATCTATTACAATTGATAATCAAAGCCCGGATGCTTGGCAAGGGCAAGTTTATCAGCAATTTCAGCGTACCCCGCCTCCGGAAGTGAAGCATAAGGGAATGTTTCAAATGAGCTCGTATATTGGCGCGTCTATTTCAAATCCGGACGATAAGGTATACGACAAGATTAGTTTCAAAGATATGGGCAAAAAAACACTTAATCGCTCAATTAAGGATGGTTGGGTTGCGATGCAAGAGCATTATTTTGTGAGTGCTTGGGTGCCACCGGAAGGACAAACCAGTAAATACTATAGCCATGTGAACAATGATATTTATACGATTGGTTATGTGGGCCCCACTCTTAAAGTGAAACCTGGGCAATCTATCCGTGTTAATAATAGGCTTTATGCGGGGCCTGAGGTGACTAAAGTTTTAAAAAGTATAGCGCCTGGATTAGATCGTACGATTGATTACGGTTGGTTGTGGTTTATTTCAGCGATACTGTTCTGGTGTTTACAGAAAATATATTCAGTTATCGGTAACTGGGGTTGGTCAATGATTATTTTGACCATTTTCATTAAGTTAGCTTTTTTCCGATTGTCTGCCAGTAGTTATCGTTCAATGGCTCTGATGCGTAAG